>NZ_JAPNNW010000002.1:0-273930 GCF_027853465.1 Allofournierella sp. CML151
TGCCCGGCTGAACAGCCGGGCTTTTTGAATGGAGCACAGTCCATTCCGACGTGGAGCAGATGATGGGAATCGAACCAGAAAGCGGCCTTTTATCAGGGAAAATAGAGGTGTGGCAAGCCACGTCTTAGCCCGCTTTTCACGAAGAATCAAGGCCGCCGGGAGATTCTCTTCACAGATGAAAAAGCAAGAGTGTGTTACCGGGTGTGTTATGCCTGACGGCTCAGCAGCGAAGAAAAGACGCTACCCAGAGTGTCGGCGGCCTGCTCATCCTGGCCATTCACGCTATGGCCGTAAATGCCGAAAGTGTCCATGCTTCGACTGTGGCCAACCAGGCGTTTTACCTGTCCCTCCGGCAGAACCTGGGCGATGGAAACGAAGGTGTGGCGCAGCTCATACGGGGAAACCGGGGTGAGGCCGTTGGCCGCGCAGTACACGGCCCAGCGTTTGGCGTAGTTCTGCTGGTTGCTGATCCCGAAGATCTGCTTGCTGTGGCCAGTCATGGCCCGCTGCGCCTGAAGCTCGGCAAAGGCCAGGTCAGGCAGCTGCACACTGCGCACAGCATTTTCGTTCTTGCCTTTGGTCACCTCGCCCCGGCAGTTGATGGATCTCTGCACATGGAGTGTGTGTCCCTTCAGATCTGCCCATTCCAGCCCCAGCAGCTCCCCGGGACGAAGGCCGGTAAGGACCTGCACCCGGTATGCGTGGATATATTCCTCCGGCACACGCTTGCCCCAGCGGGTGGTGGTGTCGATGTTGAAAAGCTTCACCAGGTCGGCGGGCTGAAGGATCTCTTTGCCCTTGTTTCTGGCCCCGGCGGGGATGGTGAGATCTTCGGGACTGAAGGTGGTCAGCTTGGATCGGCGGCAGAATTTGAAGAAGGCCCGCAGATCGCAACACATGGAAGTGAGCGTCTTCTTGGAAAGACCCGCGGCGAAGGCAGCGTCCACAATATCCTGCAGGTTTTGCTCCGTGATCCGATCCAGCTTTTTGCCCCCGATGGCCGGATCGATCCACTTCCGCCACCGGCTGTCGATGGGCCGCCAGTTGGATGCGCTGGTGGTGGTTTGCAGCCGCTTGATCCATTCCGGGTAGACGCTGGCCACAGTGGCGCCAGCAGCATTCACCCCGGATTCCAGCCATCGGTCTGCCTTGGCGTTGGCCTCCCTCTGACCGGTGCGCCCAGGCGTGGAGCTGTAGAAGCTGCGGCGCTGGCCGTCTCGCTGCACACTGATCCGCCAGCGGCGGTTCTTCTCGTCCCAAGACGCGGTGTTTGTGCGTTTTTCCATAAAAATAAACCTCCTTGTTTCTACTCGCACCCTCCCAGAAAGAAGGCGACTTTTAGGTACACTTTGACAAGCCCACCGCAAAGAGGTTATAATACAGGTGTTCGGGCTGCATTATCCCTTTGGGGTAAGCTGTCTATCAAAAGGCCGTTCTCTGTTGGCGCAGAGGGCGGCTTTTTTTCGTTGTTTCGGGTTATTCCATTCCTGCCATCAGCCGCACCAGCCATTCCGGTCGGCGGCTGCCAATGGGCAGGATCTCGCCGTTCCGGTACTCGGCCACCAGCACAAAGCCGTTGTCATTGTCGAAGAAGCGGGCCTCGTCGCAGTAGGGCAGCACCTTCGCCACATCGGCAAAACGGCGGGCAAAACGGCTTTCCACATCCTTCCGAGGAATATCATGCCCGCCCTTGCGGACGCGGTTCTCGATGCGCTGGAGGCTCTCCTGCACGGTGTCCAGCCCGATGTAATAAAGGCGGATGTAATATCCGGCCTCTTTAGCCCGGCGGGCCAGCTTGCGGGTGTAGCCGCCGGAAAGGGTGGTTTCCTGGGTAAAGCTGACCCCATCGGCCAGGGCCTTCTCCAGCTTATCCACGGCCAGCTTGCCGCCCTCGTATTCATCCCCGCCCAGCTCAGCGGTGAGCTTGTCCGGGTCTACGATAATGCCCAGATCGGTGCGCTCGGCCTTCAGGGAGCCGGTAAGGCTGGATTTTCCGCAGCCGTTCACGCCGCCGATTATGGTGAAGATCTTCATAGCTTTTTCCTTTCCCGCCTCCGGCAGCCGCCGGGGGCTTTTCTTTTTTACCTGGCCGGAAATCCAGCGAGTTGCAGTTCTGGGCGGCGAAAAGTAGAACTCAGCGGGAAAACCACCGGCTTTCGCTGCCTTTCCAGGAATGAGCCGTCCCCAGCTGCAAAGGCCGGGGCCCCTCCGGGCCTATCATCCATAGCGTTTCGGAGAAATGCGCTGCCATCACAATGTGACGATGCAAAGGTCTGGGAGATTCCCAGCAAGCGCCGGTTTCGCAGGACTTGGCCAAGAAAGCATTACTTGCCGATCAGCTCCGGCCCGGCGGCTGGTATAAGCCTGGCTTATCTCTGCCCTGATCTGGCTGCATGGTTGCGACATTTTGTCGCAACCTCCTTGCTGCCATCGATGCGGCAAGGGGTCGGCGGTTTACCGCCCCTATTCTGCCCTTCGCAATTCGCGATGCCCGCAAAGGGGGTCACGTTTCGCTACCCCCTTTTGCCCTGGGATGGGGTCGCTTTAAGCTACCCCACCGATGCGACAATTTGTCGCACTGGTGCCGTGTTCGCAATTTGCGACAATGGAGCCGCTGTCCATCAGGTGGCCAGCGGGGCGGCCGATCGGCTGAGAGTTGTCCAAATTTTGGACGTGCTGCAGCTGCTTCGAGTTGTCCCAACTTGGGACAACTCCCGCGCGTATCGTGTTACAAAATGCTGCTCCGCCGGGGGCGAGACTGATTCAGTTGCAAGCATAGCGCGTGGATATCCGCGCAGGCCCGGCGGCGCCAGAGCTCCCGGAAGAGGCTCCGGGATTTAAGGTTTTTTAAGGTTTTCGCACCGGTGCGACAGGCTCTGTATATTGCCGATAATTTCGGCAATATGGCCAGTTGCCCAGATGGTGAGCATCTTCCCGCGCTCTCTGCGGCCCCTGGCTGGTCCTGTGGCGGGTTTTACTCTTCGGGGGTACCTTTCCCCTCTGGGGAGGATTTTGTGGCTTCTGTGGCAGGCTTAGCTTGGTAGCGAGGGATCTCTGCAAGTTCTTCTACACGTTGTATGGCAATAGCCTTTCCTTCATCATTTAACTTCTTCATTGCTTTAAGGAGTTTTTGGGGAACATTTTGTGCATCAATTCCAAAATCTTCATCTTCATTTGGAAGATAGCCCAATCGGCTAAGAGCTTCTACATATTTTCCGGCCGCCGGGATGATTCCATGTTTTTCGCTCATGACTTTGAATTCTTTGAACAATTTTTGAAACTCATCATTTTCAATAATTCGTTCGCGTACTGCGGCAGGCATTTCTTCGGGAAATATTCTTTCGCCAAAATCATCATACATTTCGCTTAACAGGATAAATGGAGCAATCCCTAATGCTTTGGCAATTTTGATTACAGTATCCTGATTGGGCATTCTGTCGCCGGATTCATATCTTCTGATGGACATTACGGACAAGTCTGTTTTCTGTGCAAGCTGTTCTTGAGTCCATCCTACAAACTTTCTGTAAAATTTGATTTTTTCTCCTACTGCAGACATTGAACCACTCCTTTTTCTTAAATATACCACATTCGGAACGAATACGGAACATTATTTTTTATAAAAATATTGATACGGTTCTATTTCGGTGCTATTATTTGTTCGTCGGAACGATTCCGGAACAATTACTAGGAGGTGAACAAATGAAACTTCAAAAAATCAAACTAGAGATCGCAATGGCTAGGGCTTGCATGAGTGCCCGCGATTTAAGAAGGGAAGGGCTGTCTCCTGCTACAATTTCTCGCGCTGTTCATGGCGAAGAACTGACCGTGAAAACCGTTGGCAAAATCGCCCGCGCTCTGGGCGTGGACGTGGCCGAGATCATAGAGGAGGTGAAGCAATGAATACTGACAAGAAGATCTTGGAGTATCTGGATCGGGCCGAGCGTTATATATGCACCCCTTGGGAGCAGCGTGATCCGGATGAATTCCAAGCGCTTATGGCGCTGAAGGCTGAGATTTACAACGAGATTCAGCAGAAACCCAGCGGGCCTGTGCATGGCCCTGGCATTTCAGCTCAGTGAGAGACAGCAACATGGCAAGAGAATATTTCTGCGCATACCACAGCTATCTGGCTGCCATTGAGCCGTTGGACGATGAAGAGCGAGGCCGACTGTTTACCGCTCTGCTGATTTATAGCCACACAGGTGATGCGCCTGAGCTGACAGGAAACGAACGTTTTGCGTTCCCAACCATGAGGGACCAGATAGACCGGGACCTGAAAAAATACCAGGCAAAGTGTGAGAGAAACCGAATCAACGGAGCAAAAGGCGGCAAAGCGAACGCTACCGAACGCAAGCGAACGCCCCCCAAAGAAAAGGAAAAGACAAAGGAGAAGGCAAAGGAAAAGGAAAAGACAAAGGAGAATATAGAGGGGGTTCCAGGGGGAACCCCGGCGGACAAGCCGCCCAAAACACGCGCTTTCGTTCCTCCTTCTGTGGAAGAGGTCAGGGCCTATTGTCTGGAGCGCGGAAACGGCATAGATTCCCAGTACTTTGTGGACTACTACGACGCTCGCGGCTGGATGATCGGCAAAAACAAAATGAAAGACTGGCGGGCCGCTGTTCGCACCTGGGAGAGGAACAACAGCAGCGGATTCGAGAGGAAGGAGGAAACGCCGATTGGAGATGACAACGCACCCTATGACCCATATGCCCACGTCGGGCTCATCGTATGAGGAATGGAACCAGGACAAAACCCGGCGGATGAACCTGTGGGACAGCAAACGTTTCCCGCAGAATCAGTGCCCTCACTGTAACGGCAGCGGCTGGGTCTGGAAGGACTGGGGCGAGGGAGAGTGGGTCCCCTGCTCTTGTCAAAGCCGTATCCAGACCAGAAAACACACGGAAAACGCCGGGTTGAGCAAATCGCTTGCCAAATTCAACCTGAACGACTTCAGGGCCGATCAGGCATGGCAGACCGCGCTTTTGAAATCCACCTGCGATTATGCACGGCACCCGAAAGGATTCCTTTTCATCTGCGGCCAGCCGGGGGCCGGTAAAACGCACCTGGCCGCCGGGGCGTTCAATTACATCCTGAAGGGCGGGGCCCGTGGAAAGGGCCGAAGCTGGCCGGATCTGATGGCCGAGCTGAAGGCGGCACAGAACACTCCCGACTATGTGCGGCTTATGGACGAGCTGAAGGGCTGCCAGATCCTGTACTTAGATGACTTCCTGCACGCAGTCAAGAAGCAGCCCACTACCGGAGATCTGAAGCTGGCCTTCGAGATCATCAACGCTCGCTACGACAATGACCGCAACCCGACAATTATCACCAGCAACCTAACGCCTTCAGAAATAGCGAAATTCGATAGCTCTTTATCTGGCCGGATTGTTGAAGCCGCCGGGGCGCACATGCTGATTATTGCCCCGGACCCCGATAGAGATTACCGAACCCGAAAAGGGGTGGAAGTGTAGGCCGTAGGGCGAGCGCACGTTTTCAGACTGTTTCCGCAAGCAGGAGCCACGGCAAAAACAGCTTTCGCCCCTTCGGTGACAAACTTTACCCCTGGCCACTAAAAACGTTTCTAGGCCCATCAGAGCGGCCACCAAAACGAAAGGAGCAAACCATGCACGATAAAATTTTACAGATCATCCCCGCACCTGCTGATATGTGGGCCATCCTTGAAGGGAACGACCCAGACGGCCACGCCTACCGCACCCGTGAACGCGTTGTGTGCCTGGCTCTTATTGAAGGGCGGGACGGAACAACGAACGTCTCCGCTATGGTGCACGATGAATGCGGGTACCTCTCCCCCGCCGGAGCTTTTGACGATTTCAGCGGCATCGAATATGGGGAGGTACAGCCATGAGTGAGACCATTTGCCCCATTGATGGGCTGCCCTGTGACCCGGCTTGCCCGGATAGCCGCGCGGAGCAGCCGAAACATTGTGTATTGGCTGCGATTGTGAAGAACGAAGCTAAAGACATCCCTTGTCTTGAAAGCAATTGCGCCTGGTACGACTACGAAGCAAAGAGCTGCGCCCTGCTCAGCATCGCCCGCAGCCTGAGAGAGGAGAACAAGAAATGAAAGCACACAGTGAACTGGAACTTATCGCCCGGCGGTACCGCAAGTACGGCGTGACCCTGGACAAGCTGCTGGATCTGTTGGCCAGCGCCGAAGCCCGGGGCCTGCCCCACAGCGGGGCGCTTGCCTGGCTGCGGCTCACCCTGGGCAATGAGTTCGGAGAAGAGGAGTATTTCAGCGCCGAACAGATCGCGGCCATGACCGGCGACACCCCGGAGCAGGTCACGGCCCGCATGATGGAATTTTGCAGAACGCACCCCGACCATGGGCCGGTGCTCTGCATCGACCGCCGGGCACTGGCCATGATCGAAGCCGGACAGGAGGAATGAACGATGTTATTCAAAGCACTGCGCGTAAGAATGGTGGAGAAGGAGATCCTTCAGGCAGAGGTGGCCCGGCGGGCCGGGATGGCAGAAAGCACCCTGAGCAGCCGGATGCAGGGCCGTCACCCTTTCACGGCCTGGCAGATCGAAGCCATTGCCGATGTGCTGCAGATCCCGCCGGAGGAGTGGCACCGTTACTTTTTCGACCGCGCCCCAGGCAACAAAAAAGCCGGCTGAGAAGCGCCAACTTCTCAACCGGCAAAGATGGGAAACAGAATCGACAAGCCCTGTTTCCCTCCCAGTTTATCAGAAAACGGAGGAATGAGCAATGAAATTTTTCAAGACCATCAATCTGACCGCCTACGAGGTGGAGTACATCGACCAGCGGGAGCCGAAGCCCCGCACCGTAAAGCGTGAAGCCGTGGTGCTGGACGGCGGCCGGATCAGCGCACTCGACCGCCTTGGAATCCGCCCGGCGGGCTGGATCTCCCAGCAGTTCGCCGTCCAGGGCTACACCGTTACCACTGTGCGCAAGGGCGAGAGCCTGGGCGCAGATGTGGACTTGTCCGAGCTGTGGCAGCGCACCGCCGCCCAGATCGCCGAGCAGCGGGAAGGAGGCACAGCGGAATGAACCGTACATACCGCAAGCAGTGGGCCGCCGGAAAGGCTCGCCAGACGGCTTTTCTCATCGCCACTGTGTTCTATGCCCTGCTGACCGTGGGCCAGCTGGGGGCCATCGTGGAGGGACTTGTGGGCATCGTGCCCGGCCTCATGCTGTGCATCCTGTGGAGCCTCGGCGCCGCCGGCTGCTACCTGGCCGCCGGGCCGGTTCTGGAAGGAGGTGAGGCGCTGTGAATGCTCCTCAAATTGAAGAGATCCCGGGAATGACCTTCACCGGCGAATTTAACCGCTTTCGTGGCCAGTCTTTGCCGGTGTATGCACCGAAGGAACCCACAAGCGGAAGACCGAGTATCAACACGCTGGAAGGTTGGAACCTGCACCGCCACGAACTGGCGGAACGCGACCTTTTGCGGGCGCTTCACCGCCAGCCCACAGAAGCCGAAATCACCGAAGAGATGGTCCGGAACGAGGCGCTTGCGGCTGCGACTGCGGCAAGGGCGGACAGTGACCAGGAAACAATCAGGCATGAATGAGAGGAGGAATCACAATGGCGACTTTCGCACAAGTACAGGTGGTGCTGACATTCCTGCAGCATCTTTTGGGCGGTGCCCTTTCGCCCGATCGGTCGGCCCTGGTTACCCAGGCGCTCACTATCCCCGAAGAAAAGACCGCCCAGCTGCTGGCTGAGCTGAACACTTGATAGACCCGCCGGGGTGGCTGCGAGGCTTCCCCGGCCAAAATGTCGGAAAAGGTTGGTGAAAACATGACAAGAGACGAGGCCAAAACCCGGTTGGAACGATACACCGGGCTTCGGCTGGAAGTGCGCATCCGGCTGGAGCGGTTGGCCACGCTTCAGCAGATGGACCGGGAGCGGCCTTCCCCATGCGGCAGCCGGTCGGAGGAGTACGCCCGGGAGATTGCTCCCATCGTGCAAGCGAACCGCCGGGAAATGGCAGAGATTGAGGCCGCTGTGGCTGCCCTGCCTGATCAGCTGGAACGGGCGGTGCTGCGGCTGCGGTATCTGGAACCCTCCAAAGATCCACGGACCGGCAAGAACAGTATCCGGCATACAACGTGGAAGGATATCTCGGCGGTGCTGATGGGGAACACCCGGGAGGACGGGATACACGCTTGCCTGCGATTCCATAGTAACGCCCTTTCCCATCTGGCCGCCAGCTGGCCGGAACCTGAGAAATAAAAAAAGAGCCGCCCTCCCGGACGGCCCACAACCCTTATCACCAGTATAGCACGAACGGGAGGGCAGCACAATGGAAGAAACCAGAACCCCCGACGGAACGGGCGCACAGCAGGCCGCACCGCCGCTCGATCAGCGCCAGGAGCTGAACAACATGCTCGCCCAGCTGGCCCGTCAGGGCAACAGTGCGGCCCTGGCTCAGCTGTGGGAAATCAACCGACCTGTAATTCACACAATGTTCTGGCGCTGGTACAGCCGGAATCAGGGCGTGGCCGAATCCGCCGGGGTTACCCTGGAGGACTTCGACCAGGAAGGCTATTTTGCCGTGAAAGAGGCAGCAGAATACCACAACCCGAAGAAAGGCGCTTTTCTGACGGCGCTGCAATATTTTGTGCAGCATCGAATCCAGAAGGCCATCTTGCAGGGCCGGGGGCGGTATGTGGTCACAGAGGACGGCCGCCGGGTGAGAGTCTCGGCGGAACCGTTGGACAGCGCCCAGAGCCTGGACGAGCCTGTTCCGTGGGACGATGCCGGAGAAGTCACCCGGGCCGATGTAACCCCAGACCCGGCGGCTGCCCAGGCCTTCGAGGATGCAGAGCAGAACAGCTACCGGCAGGAGCTGCGGGCGGTGCTGGACAAGGCGCTGTCCCTGCTGCCCGATCGGCAACGGGATGTGATCGCCCGGCGATTCTATGAGGGATTGACCCTCCGGCAGGCCGCCGAGCTTGACGGAGTAACCCAGGAGCGAATCCGACAGATGGAGGACAAGGCGCTGCGGGCACTGCGCCAAAACCAGGAGCTGCGCCGGTTCTACGGCGAGGATCTTCTTTCCCGGGCCTACCGGGGAACCGGTTTCGGAGCTTGGAAGAGCGGCGGCAGCGTGCAGGAGCGCATTGTGGAGAGACAAGAGGAACGGGAACGCCGCCTTGCTGCATCCAGTACAAAGCACCTGGCCGAGCTGCTGGGCCTGGATGCAAAGGAGCTGTACGGCTTTTTCGATGATGTGCAGCAATAACCGCCGGGCAACCACAACCACGAAACAGGGGGCACACGGCCCCTTGCGATATATTTTACTTATGGAGGTTTGAATCATGAACAACAATCAGAAGACCATCAAGGACAGCGCACAGAGCATTTTTTTCGGAGCTTGCGCTCTTTTCCAACGCAGTGACGGACTTTCAGAAGAAGGCCCGGGAAATCGCGAAGGAAGAGTACCTGACTGAGGAGGGTATCGCCGCCAAAACAAACGAGGCCAAGGCGTATCTGGTCAAACGAGCCGGTGAGCTGAGCACCAGCATTTCGCTGAGCCTGGCGACGATCCGCAAGGCAACCATGGCCATGGAGGAGAGTTTCGTTATCTCCCCGGAGCTTCAGGCGGCCATTACTCTGACCAGCGCAGCAGGGGAAAAGCTGGACACTTCCGCGCGTGATCGGATGTGGAAGCAGTTCATTGGCGACAACAACGCCCTGCGCTCCCTCAAGGCCCTGTTTGACAGCAAGGGGATGTACACCAAGGAGATGGAAAAGTACATCTTCAACGCCGAGGACCAGTGCAATGACCTGGAGTCCTCGGCCCTCGACTTCAAGATCCAGCCCGGCACCAATTTGAACCAGACTGTCGCCTTCGGCCAGAAACTTGAAAAGTTCTGCGAGCTGGAGGGCGTGGAGCTGGACAAACCCTTTATCCAGTATTTGAACGCAGAGGATTACAGCCAGTTCTACACTGAGCAGCTGAGGACTGCCTTCGGTATCTAAGATACACGCACAAGGCCCGCCGGGTTTGTCCTGGCGGGCCTTCTGTATGCCTTAAATCATCCAGCCGCCGGGGCTGTCTTGTGCATTTTGTTGAACCAGGAGCGCCCAATCACGCCGGATCGGAGCCGGTAGTCTGGGCGGGCTCTGACATTTTGCACAAAGAATCAGCTCTTTGCAGTTGGCTGCAAGAGTTCCCCAACGAGCTGGGAAAGGATGTGCCCACAAGCGGGCACGCTTTCCGCCGCTTCCATCGACACAAGCGGCAAAAGCCCGGCGGGTTAAATCGGCAAACGTGGACTATTTAAATCCGCAAGGCTTGCGGATTTAACGGCCCGCCGCGCTATGGTACAGAAGCACACCATAGGACGCTGGATTTACTGTCCGTAAAATCGGACTGTACAGCAGGTTATTCGTCGGTTGGACAACTCCCTGTCGGCACGTTGCCGAACTGTTCGGCATCCCTCTTGCCAGAGATCCGGCCCAGCAGCTCGGCCTAATTCCAGCTTTCATCTGCAGCGATTGCCTGCGCTTCAGATCCTCAGACTGTCGTCTTTAATGGAAGTGTGTTCAAAAGTGTGTTATCCCGCAAAACAAAAGCCCCGCAAAGCCTTGCGCCTTGCGGGGGTTCTTTGGAGCAGATGATGGGAATCGAACCCACACAGCCAGCTTGGGAAGCTGGAGTTCTACCACTAAACTACATCTGCGCATGATTTTCTTTTATGGAACAAGATTCAGTATACAGCATGCCATTTCAAAAGTCAATCGGTTTTTTCGGTCGAAGCTTGCCGGGCGGGCCGAAAACACGTATACTAAAAGCACCATTCATCATCCAGTCAAGGAGGGCTGAATCCATGAAAACCCCTGCCCGCGTTCTGGCCGTGCTGCTGTGCGCCGCCGCGCTGCTTGTGATCAGCTGGGGCGTTCCCTATTACTTAATGAACACCGGCGTCCGGGTGGTGCAGCCACCTCAGAGCGCCGTTTCCGCTTCCTCTGCTCCCGCCGCCACCCCCAACCCGCAGCAGAAGGCCGAAGACACCCTGACCGCTCTGCGCACCGCCGGTGCGCCGGAGGAACTGACTGCCGGTTTCCTGCAATTTTGTGAGGAGCAGTCCCCCGGCATCTGCGAGGCTCTGACCGGCGCTGCCGAAGCCGGCGGCTACAGTCAGGACCTGTTCTGGCAGGTAAGCGGCAAGAGCTATCTGTATTATCAGGCGCTTTATGCCCAGCCCATGGCGGAAAATGTGCACGACACCGGTGTGACCGACGGCCCGGCTGTACTGGCCTTCACCGGCGATGTGAACTTTGCCGACGACTGGTACAACATGCTCCACTATGCAAAAACCGCGGGCATCGAAGACTGCTTCGGCGAAAGCCTGCTGGCCGAGATGCGCGCGGCGGACGTGCTGTTATGCAACAATGAATTCGCCTTTTCCGACCGAGGCAGCCCCATGCCCGGTAAGCAGTTCACCTTCCGGGCAAAAACTGCCAATGTGAGCATGTGGCAGGAGCTGGGGGCAGACATCGTGGGCCTCGCCAACAACCACTGCTTTGACTACGGCGAGGACGCTTTTCTGGACACTTTGTCCACCCTGCAAAGTGCAGTCATCCCCTATGTGGGCGCAGGCAAGAACCTGGACGAAGCCATGCAGCCCCAGTTCTTTTTGGCGGGCGGCATGAAGATCGGCTACATTGCCTGCACCCGGGCGGAAAAGTACATCCTCACCCCGGAGGCCGGGCAGGACAGCCCCGGTGTGCTGCGCTGCTACGACCCGGAGCTGGCGGTGCAGGCCATCCAGGCGGCCAGCGAGCAGTGCGACTACCTGGTGGTATACGTCCACTGGGGCACCGAGGGCTCCACCGTACTGGAGCAGGCCCAGACCGACCTGGCCACCCGCTTCACCGACGCCGGGGCGGACCTGATCGTGGGGGCACATCCCCACATCCTGCAGGGTGCAGGCTGGCGGCAGGATACCCCGGTGCTCTACAGCCTGGGCAACTTCTGGTTCAATATGGAGACTCTGGACTCGGCCCTGTTGAAGGTGACCGTGACCGAACCGGGCGCGGCAGGGGCTACGGTGCAGCTGCTGCCCTGTATCCAGACCGGCGGCCGGGTAAGCCTGCTGGAGGAGGATGCGGACAAGCAGCGGGTGCTGGACAGCCTGAACGCCGTGATGGAAAGCGGCTATTTTGATGAAAACGGTATCCTTTGTAAGCAGACAGCGTAAGGAGGGATCAACCATGAAAGAAGCATACGGGGAGCGGCTTTGCATCCAGCAGGGCCGCCCGGAGGACGCGGAGGAGCTGATTGCTCTGCTGCGGCAGGTGGGCTCGGAGACCGACAACCTCACCTTCGGGGCCGAGGGCCCGGCTACCACAGTAGAACAGGAGCAGGAATATCTGCGCGCCATGGCCGAAAACCCCACCAGCGCCTTTTTTGTGGCCCGGCTGGACGGGCGCATGGTGGGCTCGCTCAGCTTCCGGGCCATGACCCTGGCCCGAGCCAGCCACCGGGCCGAGATCGGTATTTCGGTGCTGCAGGAGTGCTGGGGAAAGGGCGTGGGCAGCCGGTTGATGGAAGCTGCCATCGACTTTGCGAAAAACAACGCAGGGGTGGAGATCATCTCGCTGGAGGTGCGGGCGGACAACACCCGCGCCCAGGCGCTCTACCGCAAATACGGCTTTGAGGAGATCGGCCGTTTCCCCGGTTTTTTCAAGATCGATGGAAAATGGGTTGATTTCATTCTGATGAATCTTTATCTGTGAGCCCGTGCCGCAGCGCTGTGGGCTGTTCAGATAGACAAAAAGCTCGAAAAAGCGAAAAAATCATTTCAAAGGACCCGGCGGGCGGTTGGCGCTGCCGGGTCCTTTGTGCTATAATCGATTCATACGGGCTTTTGCCCGGTGAAGTGTGCGCGCTGCGGGCCGAACCGAGACAAATCGGGTGGGAAGCAGAGCACCGGCCGCCGCGCAGACCCCGAAACCCTGTTTCAAGGAGGTTTATTCAATGGTAACTTGCAGCAAAACCGGCATGTATTACGCCCGCGGCCAGTGGGTTCAGGCGGACGGCGAAGCCCCCGCCAAACTGGCTGCCCTGGGCTTTGACGAAAATGCGGTGAACAATGCCCACACCGGCACCATCGCCTACGGCATTTTGCAGGCCCACAATCACAGCGGCGACACCGAAGCCCTGCAGCTGAAGTTCGACGCCATGGCCAGCCACGACATCACCTTCGTGGGCATCGTGCAGACCGCCCGTGCCTCCGGCCTGGAGAAATTCCCCATGCCCTATGTGCTCACCAACTGCCACAACAGCCTGTGCGCGGTGGGCGGCACCATCAATGAGGACGACCACCTGTTCGGCCTGTCCGCTGCCAAGAAGTACGGCGGCATCTTCGTGCCCCCTCACCTGGCGGTCATCCACCAGTACATGCGCGAGATGTATGCGGGCTGCGGCAAGATGATTCTCGGGTCGGACAGCCACACCCGTTACGGCGCGCTGGGCACCATGGCCATCGGCGAGGGCGGCGGCGAACTGGCAAAGCAGCTGCTGGGCCGTACTTATGATGTGGCCCGCCCCGGCGTAGTGGCGGTATACCTGACCGGCAAGCCCGTGGTGGGCGTCGGCCCCCAGGACGTGGCCCTGGCCATCATCGGCGCGGTGTTCAAGAACGGCTATGTGAAGAATAAAGTGATGGAGTTCGTGGGCCCCGGCATCGCCGAGCTGCCTCTGGAGTACCGCAGCGGCATTGACGTAATGACCACCGAGACCACCTGCCTGTCCAGCATCTGGTGCACCGACGAAGTTACCCATGATTATCTGACCCTGCACAGCCGCGGCGGCGACTACAAGCCCCTGGCTCCGGCGGACCTGGCCTACTACGACGGTCTGGTGGAGGTGGACCTGTCCAAGGTGCGGCCCATGATCGCTTTGCCCATGCACCCCTCCAACGTATACAGCATTGAGGAACTGAACGCCAACCTGGAAGACATTCTGCACAAGACCGAAGAGGACTGCGCGGCCCTGATGGGCGGCAAGGCCCGCCTGGATCTGGTAAGCAAGATTGAGAACGGCAAGCTGCGTGTGGACCAGGGCGTGATCGCGGGCTGCGCGGGCGGCATGTACTCCAACATCTGCGAGGCAGCCACCATTCTGAAGGGCCACACCGGCGGCAACGGGGAATACGCCCTCAGCGTTTACCCCTCCAGCCAGCCCACCATGATGGCACTGATGAAGAACGGCGCGCTGGGCGAGCTGATGGCCGGCGGCGCCACCATCCGCACCGCCTTCTGCGGTCCCTGCTTCGGCGCGGGCGACGTACCCGCCAACGGCTCGCTGAGCATCCGCCACACCACCCGCAACTTCCCCAGCCGGGAAGGCTCCAAGCCGGGCAACGGCCAGATCGCCGGCGTGGCTCTGATGGACGCCCGCTCCATTGCGGCCACCACCCGCAACGGCGGCATCCTGACCCCTGCCACCGACATCGACTACGATCCCACCATTCCGGCCTACGAATTCGATGATTCCAGCTATCGCAGCCGTGTTTACTCCGGCTACGGCAAGGGCAACTACGACGAGCTGCTGCGCCTTGGCCCCAACATCAAGGACTGGCCTGCCATTCAGCCTCTGCCCGAAAACCTGCTGCTGAAGATCAGCAGCTACATCACCGACCCGGTGACCACCACCGACGAGCTGATTCCCAGCGGTGAGACCAGCTCCTACCGCTCCAACCCCCTGGGCCTGGCGGAGTTCACCCTCAGCCGCAAGGACCCGGAGTACGTGGGCCGGGCAAAGGCCATTCAGGCCGAGGAGGCCGAGCGTGCCGCAGGCAAAGGCAGTGCCAACCTGCTGGACCGCATCCATCTGGTTCCCGGCTGCGGCCAGCTGACCTGGGAGCAGCTGGGCATTGCCTCCAGCATCTACGCGGTGAAGCCCGGCGACGGCTCCGCCCGTGAGCAGGCCGCCAGCTGCCAGCGTGTGCTGGGTGCTGGTGCCAATATTGCAGTGGAATACGCCACCAAGCGCTACCGCTCCAACCTGATCAACTGGGGCATGCTGCCCTTCCAGCTGGCCGGGCCCACTCCCTTCGGTCTGGGCGATTACGTCCTTGTGCCCAATGTGCGCGAGGCACTGGCCGGTGATCTCTCCTGCGTGAAGGCCTACGTGCTGAGCCTGGAGGGTCCGCTGGAGTTCCATATGAGTCTGGCCCCGCTGACCGCGGACGAGCGTCAGATCCTGCTGGACGGCTGCCTGATCAACTACTACAAGCACGGCTAATCCCGAACTTTATCGAAAGCACAGCCAGGGCCTCTTGGCTGTGCTTTTTTATTTTGTCTTTACGGACTGAAAAAACCTCTTCCCCTTTGCTGCGTTCTGTGATAAAATGTGGCGGAGTAACAAACGACAGGCGGAAGAAAAACATGAAACAGAATGCAAAATGGAAGCAGCACGCCCTGATTCGGGTGCTGGCAAACAACCGCGGAAATCCCCGCACCCTGATCTTCATCGAACCGCTGTGGGGCATCCCCTACAACCTGATCGCCCCCTTTGCCACCCTTTACATGTACACCCTGGGCGTGACCGACGTGCAGATCGGTCTGATCCTTTCGGTCACCATGGCGGTACAGGTGGTCATTGCCTTCTGGGGCGGCATCCTCACCGACAAGCTGGGCCGCAAGTTCACCACCATGCTGGGCGACTTTTTCGGCTGGGCCATTGCCTGCCTGGTGTGGGCAGTGTCGCAGAATTTCTGGATGTTCCTTATTGCGGCGGTGCTCAACTGCTTTGAACAGGTGAACCAGACGGCCTGGTTTTGCCTGCTGATCGAGGACGCCGACCCGGCCGATCTGGTAGAGATCTACACTTGGGTGACCATCGGCGGGCTGGTGGCAGTATTTTTCGCTCCCCTTTCCGGTCTCTTCGTGAACGCCTATTCCATGGTACCGGTGGTGCGGGTGCTGTATTTCCTGTTCGCCCTCACCATGACCGCCAAAACCCTCATTACCTTCCGGTTCTGCCACGAGACCGGTCAGGGTCGCATCCGGCGCCAGCAGACCAAGGGCGTTTCGCCGCTGCGGATGCTGGCGGAATACCGCCAGCTGATTCCCCGCCTGCTGCGCAGCCCCGGTCTTTTGAAGGCGGTGGCGGTGTCTGTCATCTTTTACATCACCAACATGGTGAACAACACCTTTTTCAGCCTGTATGTGACCCAGCGGCTGGGCCTTTCGGAGAATTTTCTGGCAGTGTTCCCCATCCTGAATGCAGTGGTCATGCTGGTGTTCATGGTGGGCGTGCAGCACCGACTGCGCTTTTCCCAGTTCCGGCTATCCCTGTGGCTGGGGCTGGCGCTCTACGGAGCGGGCACGCTGGTGCTGATTCTGGCACCGCTGAACGGGCTGGGCGCGGTGCTGGCCTATGTGCTGCTCTGTGCGGTGGGCGCCGCTCTGGTGAACCCCCGCAAGGATGCCCTGCTCCAGCTGAATCTGGACGCTCAGGAACGGGCCCGGATGAATGCGCTGATCATCGCCTCCACGGTAGCGCTCTCCTGCCCCTTCGGCTATTTTGCAGGCTGGCTTTCCAGCCTGGACCGCCGCCTGCCCTTCGCGTTCAGCCTGGTGCTGTTCGCTGTGGCTGCGCTGGTGGTGAGCCGGGTGCGGGAGCCCGGCCCCGACGGGCAGACCGAATAAGATTTTTAAAAGCAAAAAAGCTGTTCCCTTTTCATCCGGGAACAGCTTTTTTGTTTGCTTTTTCTGTTTTCAGACTGCTTGCACCTGTGCCGAAACGGCCTGCGGCGCGGCAGGTGCCGCTGCCCGGGCCGGAGCAATGGCTGCGGCCAGCTCCTTCACCGAGGGGAACAGATACCGGGGCGAATGGGCAAAGGCCGCTGCATCCTGCAGGGTAGCCTCGCCGCTCAGCACCAGGGCGGTATCCACCCCGGCATGCACGCCGCACAGAATGTCGGTATACAGCCGGTCGCCCACCACAAGCGTCTGCTCCGGGGTGCAGCCGGTGAGCGCCAGGGCGTACTCCACCATGGCAGGCTCCGGCTTGCCGATGAAGCGGGGGCGCTTGCCGGTGGCGGTCTCGATCATGTTGCAGATGGCCCCGCAGTCCGGCAGGTAACCAAACTCCACCGGGCAGACCAAATCCGGGTTGGTGGCGATGTATTCCGGCTCGCCCTCGGTGAGCAGACGGCACACATCCTTGATCTTCTCGTAATTGAGCTGGTTGTCGTAGGACACCAGCACGCAGTCAATGCCACTCTGCAGGCTCGTGGTGATGCGCAGGCCGTTTTCGCGGCATTCCTGCAAAAAAGAATCGGTGGCGAGACCGTAGATCAGCTTATCCGAGCAGTGTTTTTTCAGGTACTGAATGGTGGCATAAGCGGCGGTAATGTACTGGTCCGGGCCGGTCTCTACCCCCAGCCGCCGGAAAAAGCGGATGTAATCCCGGGTACCGCGGGTGGCGTTGTTGGTGATGAAGATGAATTGCCCGCCACTTTGACGAATGGTCTCCAGAAAGGCTTTGGCACCGTCGATCAGGCCCTCGCCCTTGCAGATGGTGCCGTCGATGTCCAGCAAAAAGAGTTTTTTCTGACGCAGCTGTTCCACCGTCGGCTTACTCCTTTTCTTCCAGTTCCGCCCGCACCTGCAGCGCCAGGGCGGGATCGTTGGTGATCACCGCATCCACTCCGCGCTCCATCAGCAGGCGCATATCCTCCGGGCGGTTCACAGTCCACACCCGCACAGCCAGGCCGCTCTGCAGGTAATCGGTGAGGAAATCTGCCATCTTCACGTGCCACAGAGCCGGATGCAGGCCCTTCACACCCCGGCGGGCGGCGTATTTTTCCACCTCGAAGATCACATCACTGAAAAGATACGCGGTCTCGGCGGTGGGGTCCAGGCGGCGGACCTCCTCGATGCTGTAATGGTTGAAGGAGGAGTAGACCACCCGGTCCTGCATGCCCAGCTCCTTCACCAGCTCCAGAGTCTTTTTCTCGATGCCCTCGTACCACAAAATGCCGGTCTTCAGCTCGATGTTCACCTGCATATCGCCGGGGCGCACCAGCTCCAGCACCTGGCGCAGGGTGGGAATGCGGGCCGCCTCAAAGCCTTCCATGTGATTGTCTGCCCGCAGAGCCTGCAGCTGGGCCAGGGTATGCTCCTTCACCAGGCCTGTGCCGTTTGTGGTGCGCCCCAGAGTCTCGTCGTGGATGACCACCAGCTCACCGTCCGCGCTCAGGTGTACATCCAGCTCGATGCCCTCGGCCCCCTGCTCCATGGCCAGACGGAAGGCCTCCAGCGTATTTTCGGGGGCGTACTGGCTTGCGCCCCGGTGGGCGAATACTTTGCTCTGTTTCATGGTTTTTTCTCCTTTGTTGTCTGCAATCAAACCGAAAGACCGGGAAAAGATGAGTCTTTTCCCGGTCGTGCTTCCGGCGATGGGAAGATCAGCCGTTGATCAGGTTATAGGTTTCGATGGTCTCGTTCATCTGGTCGGCAATGGACTGCACCGCCTCCTCGGGGGTCTGGCCGCCGCTGAGCATCTCCTCGATCTCGGTCTCCACAATCTGGCGGGACTCGGGGAATACGCTCAGCAGAGCGCCCGCGTACTGGGGAGCGGAATCATGCAGCTGGTCGATGGCGGTCTGGAACTGGGGGTACTGCTCCATGTTCTGCTTGTAGGTATCCTGCTCGGCGGCAGCGGTGGTCACCGGGAAGTAGCCGGTCTGAGCATTCCAGTAAGCCTGGGACTCGGGAGAGATCAAAAACTCGATGAAGCGCCAGGTGGCAGCAGCCTTGGTTTCATCGTTGTTGTTCAGCGCCCACAGAGAGCCGCCGCCGATGGACACGCCGCCCTCGTCGCTGTCATTTACCTTGGGGAAGTAGGCGGTGCCCACCTCAAAGGAATCGCCGCTGTCCTGCAGGACCTGCTTCAGGGAAGCGGTGCTGCCGAACATCATGGCAGCCTTGCCGGAGGTGAAGTCGGTGGTGGCAGTGTCGCTGCCGGAACGGCCCACGTTGGGAGCAACGCCCGCATCGTACAGCTGCTTCCAACCGTTCAGGATGTTCAGCGCGCCGCCGTTGGAATCGAACACCACGCTGGTGGCAGCCGCGTCACGGCCGTTGCCGTTGTCCACCAGGTCCAGGCCCTGCTTGCTCATGAACTGCTCAAACCACCAGCCGTACACACTGATGGCAATGGGCTCGGTGCAGCCGGCGGCCTTCAGCTTTTCGCCGGCCTCGGCGATCTCGGAGAAGCTGGTGGGAACCTGCTCAATGCCCGCGGCCTCGAACATGTCCTTGTTGTAGTACAGCAGAGGGGTGGAGGAGTTGAAGGGCATGGAGTACAGGCCGTCGCCGGTGGTGTAGTAGGCGGCGATGTTGGGCTCAATCTGGGAGATATCATAGCCGGAGGCATCGACCATTTCCTGCATGGGAATGACCCAGCCGGAGTCGATCATGAATCGAGTGCCGATGTCGTAGATCTGAACCAGATCCGCGCCCATGTTGCCGATCTGGGCGCTCTTGAGCTTGTTGATGGCGTCGTCGTAGCTGCCTTGGTACACGGCCTCCACGGTGATGCCGTACTCATTTTCGGCGTTGAACTTATCCACCAGATAGGTCATGGCCTCGCCGTTCACGCCGCCCATGGAATGCCAGAAGGTGATCTTGGTTCCATTGGTGTCCACATTGGCAAAGTTCTCGCTGATCAGGCCGGAGCTCTGAGCCTCGGTCTGCACGGCGGTGTTCTCAGCGGTGCCGCCCGCTGCGGCAGAGCTGCCGGACGCGCCCGCGCCGCAGCCGGCCAGGGTGGTCATTGCCATTGCGGCGGCCAGAACGCCCGCCAGGATCTTCTTTTTCTGCATTTCTTTTCTCTCCTCAAATACTTATTATACTTCGTTGTTTATCCTTTTTCTATTTACAAACGGCGTATTTTCGCCGGTTGCAGCGTTTATTTAACCCTTCACCGCGCCGGAGAACATCCCCCGGATCAGCTGCTTCTGGCCCACCACGAAGATGATCATGCTGGGGATGATCACCGACACCACACCGGCCATCATCAGGGTAATGGACTGGGCATCGGTGTTGTCCAGCATACTGATACCGATCTGCACGGTGCGCATCTCCTGGGAGCCGGTGACCAGCAGGGGCCACATGTACATGTTCCAGGCGTTGATGAAGGTGTAAACCGACATGGCGCCGATGGCAGACTTGGTGAGCGGCAGCAGAATGCGCACGATGAAGCGCAGGTTGCCGCAGCCGTCCAGCTTGGCGGACTCATACAGCGAGATGGGGAAGGTCATATAGAACTGACGGAACAGGAAAATCCCCATAGCGGAGGTGAGCGAGGGCAGAATCAGCACCAGGTAGGTGTCCAGAATGCCCAGCTGGCTCACGGTCAGGTAATTGGAGATGATGGTGGCCTCGCCGGGCACCATCATGGTGGCCATCACCAGCATGAACAGCACATTCTTGCCCTTGAAGTTCAAAAACGAGAAGGCAAAGGCCGCCAGCGAGCAGGTGAGAATCTGGCCCAGGGTGATGCACCCGGCCACCAGGAAGGAGTTCAAGATAAAGCGCAGCAGGGGCACCTGCGCCCAGGCGCGCAGATAGTTTTCCAGCGTGGGAGCGCTGGGGATTAAATTCATATCCATGGTGAACAGCTCGCTGCCGGTCATCAGGGAAACACTAACCGCATACAGCAGCGGGAACAGCATGAACAGGGCTACCACCACATTCAGCGCAACCAGCACGCCGGTCTTAATGCGGCGGCGGCGCAGAGCGGCAGCACTCATGCGGCGATGCAGAGCCGCCAGCTGCTCTTCGGTATACTGGCCCCGGCGCAGCACGCCGTTCAGCGGGGCCTTTTGATTCACAGGCATATCCATTTAATACTTGACTCCCTTCTTTTCCACCTTGAACATAACCAGGGTCAGCGCCATGATGATGAGGAACAAAATGACGGACTGGGCAGCCGCGCTGCCGAACTTGTAGTTGAAGAAGGCGTCGCGGTAGATGGAGTAAACAATCAGGTTGGTGGACTCGCCGGGGCCGCCCTGGGTCAGGATCTTCACCTGGCCAAAGGACTGGAAGGCCTGGATGATGTTGACCACCAAGGTATAGAAGATGATGGGGCTCAGGCCCGGCAGGGTGAGCCGGAAGAACTTCTGAACGCCGCTGGCGCCGTCCACAGAGGCGCGCTCATAGATGGATTCGTCGATGTTGCCCAGGCCCGCGGAGAAGTACAGGAAGTTGATGCCGCTGTTCAGCCAGGCAGTGAGCACCGCCACGCAGATAAGGGCGTAGCGGGGGTCGCTGATCCAGTTGATGTCCAGACCGGTGAGCTTGTTGAACACGCCGATGGTGGGGTTCAGGATCACCTTGAAGATCATCGCCGCGCCGCTGGAGGCAATGGCCATGGGCAGCGCATAGGCGGTGCTGAAGGCCCGGATGCCCGGGAAGGTCTTGCTGCACAGTACGGCGGTGGCAAGGCCCAGCAGCATGCTGCCGAACACCACGATCACCACAAAGATCAGGGTGACCAGGATGCTGTTGTAGAAGCTTTCGGAGGTGAGCAGGTCGGTGTAGTTTTTCATCCCCACAAAGATCTTGGCCTTGCCCAGCTTATCGGTGAGGAACAGGCTCAGATAAATGGTCTTGAAAAAGGGGTAAAACAGGAACATGCCGAACACTGCAAAGCAGGGGATCAGGTAACAATAGGGGCTCACCCCGGTGAGCCGTTGACGTAACTGGTTCATTCGCAATCGCTCCACTGATAAAAAAGATTTTGTTCGGTCTCACCATCGAAAAAGTGAGCCTTTTCCATATCCACCCACAGGGAGGCCGCATCGCCCGCGCGTGCGTCGGTGCGTTCCTTTACCCGGGCGGCAAACTCACCGTCGGCGGTTTCCAGATGCAGGATGGTCTCGTGACCCAGGCCCTCACAGGCGGTGAGGCGGCCGTCCATCCGGCCCAGCACCCGGTTTGCTGCCTGCGTGGGCAGAATGTCCTCGGGGCGGACACCCAGCACCACCTCGCGGCCTTTGCAGCGGGGCCACAGGCCCGCCGCCTGATCAAAGGTCAGCGGCAGGCACAGACCGTTCCGGCTGCGGAACACAATACTCTGCTCCCCTTCCTCCACGGTGCCGCGGACAAAGTTCATGGCCGGAGAGCCGATGAAGCCCGCCACAAACAGGTTGGTGGGGCGGCTGTATAACTCCGCCGGGCTTGCCACCTGCTGGATGCGTCCCTCCTTCATCACCACAATGCGATCCGCCAGAGTCATGGCCTCGGTCTGGTCATGGGTTACATAAATCATGGTGGCGCCCAGCTTCTGATGCAGCGCCGCCAGCTCCACCCGCATGTGGGCCCGCAGCTTCGCATCCAGGTTGGACAGCGGCTCGTCCATCAAAAAAGCCCGGGGCTCACGCATGATGGCGCTGCCGATGGCCACCCGCTGCTTCTGCCCGCCGGACAGCTGGCCCGGACGGCGGTCCAAAAGGTGCTTGATGTCCAGCATTTCGGCGGCCTTGTCCACCCGCCGGGCAATCTGGTCCTTGGGCACCTTGCGCACCGACAGCGAAAAGGCCATGTTGTCGTACACGCTCATCTGCGGATACAGTGCGTAATTCTGGAACACCATGGACAGATCCCGCTCACCGGGCTCGGCGTAATTGCACAGCTCGTCGCCGATCCACAGTTCGCCTTCGCTGATCTCCTCCAGCCCGGCAATCATGCGCAGGGTGGTGGACTTGCCACAGCCGGAAGGGCCCACAAATACGATGAACTCGCCATCGTGGATGTGCAGCGAGAAATCGCTCACCGCCCGCTGGCCCTTGTCGTATATTTTGCTGATATTCTTCAAAACGATTTCTGCCATAAAGCTTTTCTCTTCCCCCTTGTCTTTCGCCGGGCGCCCGCACTTTCGGGGTCCACACTGCCCGGTACACTGGGTATGATAACGGATTTTTCCGTCCCCTTCCGCCGCTTTCCGGTAAATCGTTTGTAAAAAGCAAGAAAAGCAAATTCGCCCAAAATCTTCCAAAACTTACCGGAAATTCTGCCAGCCAAATGCCGCAAAAACAAGGCCCCGGCAACGCAGAGGGGGAAATCTGCGCCGCCGGGGCAAGGAAAGAGGAGAATGGATCGGTTTTGTTAAATTCTGTTAAGTGTTTGCAAGATTTTGCTCAGGTTTATCGGGTAACTTCCGCCCGGGCCATGGCCTGACGGTAATCCCGGTGATCGGTGAAGATCTCGTTCTTATAGGGATTCTTCTTCTGCTCCACCGACCGCTTGATGATGATGGCCAGCACAATCACGTTGGCCGCCAGCGCCAGAATGGCGATCACGCCCTGCATGGTGGGATTGGCAGTGGCGGGCCGCACGGAGGCATCCATCACACCGTCGGAATAGAGCACCGGCAGGGTGCTGAACACACTGTAATCCTGGAAGGCCGGGAACACCTGGGCAAACATGCACCACAGAGCCAGGGTGTTGGCGCGGTTCTGAATCCAGCCGCCCTTGTTCCACAGCGCGTTTGCGAAGGTGGGGGCCAGCAGCAGAGCCAGACCGCAGTACCAGGCATGGGTGGGCAGGTTGTTGTAGGTGTACTCGAAGTTCCACAGGTCGTAGGCGATGATGAAGTAGATGGTCATATCCGGCCAAAGCATGTCGTCATGCTTTTTGGAGGAGTAGATACCCCACCAGCCGGTCATGCACAGGATGTTCAAAATGCCCGCGATGCCGTTGACCCAGTTCCACCAGCCGCCGTACAGCCACACGTTCTCGCTGGACAGCCACCAGCGGTCACCGGTGGCAGCCAGGGCCATGGCGCCCCGGATGCCGGACTCGAAATCGCTGCACACGGCGATCAGAATGTTGATGGCCACGATGGCGAAGGGAAATACCCGGAACCAGGGCTGCTTGCCGATGCCCCACTTATACTTGATCATCATAAAGCCGATGCATCCGGCGGTGGCCGCATACAGCTTGGCGTAATGGAACCAGCTGTTCATGTGAACGTAAGTAGGATTATTCAACGCCCACTCGGCGCCCATGGCCGCGCCCACATAGATGGACACGAAATACACGGTGAGTGCCGCAGGCAGAATCAAAAAGAAAAACACCCCTCCCTGTTTGGTGCGGCGAGCAAGCTCGTTCAGCACCACCAGGCCCGCAAAGACCAGCAGCCAGCCCAACAGCTGGAAGCCGGCGTTTTCTCCATAAATCTGGAACAACATGATAAATTTCCTCCTTTGCCGGCACGTTTTTGTGTCGGCTTTTTCCAATTGGCTTGATCAGGCCCGGCCGCAAACCGGGCACTGTCTCTCCCCCTCCCCTTCCGGTTCGGGGGGAATATCATTTTCTTCGGGCACCTCGATCTCCTTAATGAGCATCTCACTGCCCTGCAAAAGGTGGGTGTGCTCAGAGCCGCAGGCCGGGCAGGTCTTGCCGTGGGCCACGGTGGGATAAATCTCACCGCAGCTCTCGCACAGAGTCTGGGCGGGGATGGTCTCCACCCGCAGCTGTGCGCCCTTGAGCAATTCCGAGCGGTCTGCCGCCCAGCGCCAGCAATCCTGCAGATAGCGCTCCACCACACCGGACACCTCGCCCAGCTGGAGCGTCACCGCGCTGACCCGGGGCACCCGGTTTTTACGGCCCACCTCTTCCACGCCGCGGATGATGTGGAACACGATGCCCAGTTCATGCATGGCTCATTTCTCCTTCTTGCCGAAGCGGATCTTCATCTCCCGCTTGAGCATATAGGGCAGGATCGCCTTGAACTTGTCTTCACTGCGCACCATGTTGCTGCAATCGGGCAGCTCGCGGGAAAGGTGGATGGCGTCGAACTCGCACTTGGTGGTGCAGATGCCGCAGCCGATGCACTTGTTGGGGTCCACCACCGAAGCGCCGCAGCCAAGGCAGCGGGCGGTCTCGGTCTTTACCTGCTCCTCGGTGAAGGTGCCATGGGCATCCCGGAAGGAGCGGGTGTGATCGATGCGGCCGTCCATAGCCGGGTACTGGCGGGCAGCAGTGTCGTAGCCGGTGAGAACCGCGTTGTCCTTGTCCAGCTCAATGAACTGGCGGCGGTCCCGGCCGATGGTCATGCTGGTGTTGGGCTGTACGAACCGGTGAATGGACACTGCACCCTGCTTGCCCGCGGCAATGGCGTCGATGGCGAAGCTGGGGCCGGTGTACACGTCGCCGCCCACAAACACGTCCGGCTGGGCGGTCTGGTAGGTCAGCGGGTCTGCCTGGGCCCGGCCGCCGCCACCCAGCTGCACGGTGCTGCCGATGAGCAGCCCGCCCCACTGGATGCTCTGGCCGATGCTCATGAACACCCGGTCACAGGGCACGGTCATGGTATCCTTCTCGTCGTAGACCGGAGCGAAACGGCCGTTTGCGTCGGTGACCGACACGCAGCGCTTGAACTCCACACCGGTGACCTTGCCGTTTTCCTCCAGGATACGGCTGGGACCCCATCCACAATGAATGGCCGCACCCTCCTGACGGGCCTCGGCGATCTCCTCGGGAGAGGCGGGCATCTGGTTTTCCTGCTCCAGGCAGTACATGGCCACCTCCTCCGCGCCGCAGCGCAGACAGGAGCGGGCTACGTCGATGGCCACGTTGCCGCCGCCGATCACCACCGCCCGACCCTTGACCGGGGTGGTCTCGTCCTCGCTGACCCGATGGAGGAACTCCACCGCGGTAGTCACGCCCTCGGCGTTTTCGCCGGGGATGCCTGCCGTCCGGCCGCCCTGGCAGCCGATGGCCAGATAGAAGGCCTTGTAGCCCTGGGCACGCAGCTCATCCAGGGTCACATCACGGCCCACTTCCACATTGCAGCGGATCTCCACGCCCATCTGGCGCAGTACCTCGATCTCCGCGTCCACAACATCCTTCTCCAGCTTGTAGGAGGGGATGCCATAGACCAGCATGCCGCCGGGGCGGGCGTTTTTCTCAAACACAGTGGGCTTGTAGCCCTTCTTGGCCAGGAAGAAGGCACAGGACAGACCCGCCGGGCCGGCGCCCACAATGGCGATCTTATCATCGAAGCCGCCCCGGTTGGAGGGAGGCTGGATGGGCGGCACATAGCGGGTGGCCGCGTCCAGATCCTTCTGGGCGATGAACTTTTTCACTTCGTCGATGGCCACCGCCTGGTCGATCTTGCCGCGGGTGCAGGCGTCCTCACAGCGGCGGTTGCACACCCGGCCGCACACCGCCGGGAAGGGGTTCTCCTGCTTGATCAGGGCCAGCGCCTCGGTGTAGCGGCCCTGGGCTGCCATTTTCAGGTAGCCCTGCACCGCGATGTGTGCCGGGCAGGCGGTCTTGCAGGGGGCGGTGCCGGTGTCGTGACAGTTGGTGCGGTTGGTATCCCGGTAGTTGATGTCCCACTTTTCCGGGCCCCATTTCACCCGGTCCGGCAGCTCCTGACGGGGGTATTCCACCGGGCCGTCCTTGGTGCAGAGCTTCTGGCCCAGACGCACCGCGCCCGCCGGGCAGTATTCCACGCAACGGCCGCAGGCCACGCAGTTTTCGGTGGTCACGCTGGCCACATAGGCCGAGCGGCTCATGTTGGGAGTATTGAACAACTGGCTGGTACGCAAAGCGTTGCAGATGTTCACGTTGCAGTTGCAGATGGCAAAGATCTTGTTCTCGCCGTCAATGTTGGTAATCTGGTGCACAAAGCCATTGTCCTCGGCGCGCTTTAAGATGCGCAGCACCCCGTCCCGGTCCACATAGTGGCCCTTGTTGGTCTCCACCAGATAGTCCGCCATATCACCCACGCCGATGCACCAATCCTCCGGGTCATCGCCGCAGCCCTCGCCCAGCTTGGCGCGGGACATACGGCAGGAGCAGGGGCTGGCAGCGTATTTGCCGTCGTACTTATCCAACCAGTGAGAGATGTGTTCGATGTCCACCGAGCGGTTCTCGGTCTGGATGGCCTGCTCCACCGGGATCACATGCATACCGATGCCCGCGCCGCCGGGAGGCACCATCGCCGTGATGTGCTCCAGCGGCAGGAAGGTCATGCGCTCGAAAAAGGCGGTGACCTCCGGGTGCTCGTCGATCTGCTGCTGCTTCATGTTGAAGAACTCGGCGCTGCCGGGCACGAACATGGGCAGCACATACTGCTTTTCCCGTCGCTCGTTTTCCCAGTTGTATTCCAGCAGGCCCACGTTGCTCATTTCCTGCAGCAGAGGCTCCAGCTCCTGGGCAGGCTTGCCGGTAACCTTGACCAGCTGGGGCAGGGTCATGGGCTTGCGCACCTTCATTTTCAGGGCCACATCCGCCATCTCGTCAGTGACGATGCCCGCAAGGCCCCAGTATTCCGGGTCCTCGGCAGTAAGCGGGCGCAGCTTAGCGGGTACCCGGTCGGTGATCTTCTGGCCCAGCTTTAAAATCTTCTCCCTCGGCTTTTCGTCCTTCGGGATGGAAAAGGGCAGCTTTTCTTCATCCAGAGGAAAATGGGTCTGACTCATATCCTTTTGTCCTTTCCTTCGTTTCTCAGCTCTTCCAGTCCTTTACCTGGGTGCGCAGCCAGTCGGCCCAGGCCCCGATGCCTTCGCCGGTTTTGGCGCAGATGGGAATGACCACCGCGTTCGGGTTGCGCATACGGATGTACTCCCTGCACTTTTCCAGGTCAAAGTCGAAATAGGGCATTACGTCCATCTTGTTGATGAGCACCACGTCGCACACCGAGAACATCAGCGGGTATTTCAGGGGCTTGTCGTGGCCTTCCGGCACCGACAGAATCATGGCGTTCTTCACCGCGCCGGTGTCGAACTCCGCCGGGCAGACCAGATTGCCCACGTTTTCCAGAATGGCCAGGTCCACGTCTTCGGTGCCCAGCGCCTCCAGACCCTGGCGGGTCATGTCCGCGTCCAGATGGCACATACCGCCGGTGTGCAGCTGAATGGCCTTCACGCCGGTGTCGGCCATGGCTTTGGCGTCCACGTCCGAGTCAATGTCCGCCTCCATCACGCCGATGCGCAGCTGGCCTTCCAGCGCCTTTACGGTCTGTTTCAGAGTGGTGGTTTTGCCCGCGCCGGGCGAGGACATCAGGTTCAGAAGAAATACGCCCTTTTCCTTCAGTTCCCCGCGCAGATTGCGGGCCTGTTCGTCGTTGGATGCAAACACACTCTGCTTGATCTCGATCACTTTTACCTTGCTGGTGGTATCCGCCATGGGTCCCCCTCCTTGTTTTCCGGGCGGGTCTTGTGGCCCAACCAGGGCCGTTTTTTTCCGCTTTCCCCCGCCATTTAGCTGTTAATAGCTTAACATTCCCATTGTAAGCCGTCAATCAAATCCCAATTTTTCAGAGAACAGCCCAAAAGAATGGCTTTTCCTTAAGCGAATTGCATGGTAAAATAAGGCTGTGGTATGTGGTATAGCCACAACAAAAGTCGAGGTGATTTTCATGCCCTTTGAAAAACTGAATTCCCCCAGTCTGAAACAATTGTTCGTGCGCCAGCTCCAAGGCATGATTCTTTCCGGCGAACTGCCCATGGGCACTCAGCTTCCCCCCGAACGGGAGCTGGCCCGTCAGATGCAGGTGAGCCGGGCGGTGGTGAACGGCGGCCTGGCTGAGCTGGCTCAACAGGGGTTTCTGGAGGTGCGTCCCCGCCAGGGCACCTGCGTGGCGGATTACCGCCGCAAGGGCAACCTCTCCACTCTGATCGCCATCATGGAATACCGGGACGGCGTGCTGGGCAAGGACGAGATCCGCTCGCTGCTGGAGGTGCGCCAGGCGCTGGAGCATCTGGCGGTGAACTCCGCCATCCGTCATGCGTCGGACCAGGCGCTGGACAGCTTGGGCGACCATCTGGCCCGCATCGCCCAGGCAGAGGATATCGCCCAGGCTGCTGAAGCGGCGTTCCAGTTTCAGCATGAACTGGCTCTGGTGGGCGACAACAGCATCGTGCCGCTGATTTACTATTCCTTTAAAGCCCCGGTCATCACCCTCTGGATGCGCTTTTGCCGGCTGTACGGCATTGAAGCGCTGCTGCGCAACACCGAGCGCCTGTACGATTGCATCCGCGCACGGGACGAACAGGCCGCGGCAGAATGGATCGACCGGTACCTGGGCCAGGCCATCCGGGGCAGCCAGCAGATCTACAGCGAGCGCTAAGCGGTTGTTTTCCCGCCCCCTTCCCCATAACCGAAACACACAAAAAAGAGTGCGCCGCCCTCCGTTCAGGGCGACGCACTCTTTTTATTCGTCGTAAATGATATTTTTAGAAAGCGAAATCAGCCGAAGCGACCAAACTCACTTTGCGGCCCGCATGGCCATAATCTTATCCACGATACAGCCGGCCACCTGGGCTTTGTCCATCTGGGGCTGAGGCTCGACCCCCTCCTTGGTGATGAAGGTGATCACATTGGTGCCTGCGCCGAAGCCCGCGCCTGCCACCTTCACATTGTTGCCCACCACCAGGTCCAGATTCTTGGCCTCCAGCTTTTTGCGGGCGTTTTTCTCCAGGTTCTGGGTCTCCATGGCAAAGCCGCACAAAAACTGCCCGGCGGGCTTTTCTTCGCCCAGGCTGCGCAGAATGTCCCGGGTGCGCTCCAGCGGGATCGCCCAGCCGCCCTCCGCCTTCTTGATCTTCTCGCTCGCCACGGTGGCCGGGCGGTAATCCGCCACAGCAGCAGCCTTGATGATGATGTCCTGCCCGGCAGCGCAGCTGGTCACGGCTTCATACATCTCCTGAGCGCTCACCACCGGCACCACCTCCACGAAGGGGGGCGGGGTCAGGGCGGTGCGGCCGGTGACCAGGGTGACCTGAGCGCCCCGCAGCATGCAGTTGCGAGCCAGCTGATAGCCCATGGTGCCGGTGGAATGGTTGGTGATGTAGCGCACCGGGTCGATGGCCTCCTGGGTGGGCCCGGCGGTGACCAGCACCTTCAAGCCCTTCATATCCTTTTCCAGGGCCAGGTCCCGCAGGATGTACTGGAGCATCACCTCCGGCTCCACCATCTTGCCCATACCGCTGTCGCCGCAGGCCAGATGGCCGCTCACCGGCTGGATCAGCTCCATGCCGTAGTGCTCCAGCTTTTTCAGATTGTCCTGCACGATGGGGTTTTCGTACATCTGGGTGTTCATGGCCGGAGCCACCAGCTTTTTGCACTTGCAGGCCAGCAGAGTGGTGGTGAGCATATCGTCGGCCAGACCATTGGCCAGCTTACCGATCACGTTGGCGGTGGCGGGGGCCACCAGGGCGATGTCCGCCTGCTTGGCCACCGACACATGCTCCACATTGAACTCAAAGTTCCGGTCAAAGGTATCCACCAGGCATTTGTGGCCGGTGAGGGTCTCAAAAGTGATGGGGTTGATAAAGTTGGTGGCATTTTGGGTCATCAGCACCTGAACGTCCGCGTGCTGCTTGACCAGAAGGCTGGCCATGGTGGCCATTTTATATGCCGCGATGCCGCCGGTGACCGCCAGCACCACATGTTTTCCCTTGAGCATGTTGCCGTTTCTCCTTTTTGCCCGGCCACGGGGCCGGTTTTCTCTGCCTTTTATTATAACACAAAAACGCATCCGGCCCAAGGTCGGCGCAGCACCCGAAAGTAACCGCGAAAAATGGGCCAGGCCAGTAAAAATTCCCTTTCTTTTCTTGTTTCGTGCCGGGTTTAGTGCTATACTGAACAGCGTATTGTATCCCGATTTCGGGAATAATAACAAGGAGGACAATTGAATATGTACAAAAACGGAACTGCGCACAACTCGCGCGGGCTGGTGCAGCTCGCCCTTTTTTCGGCCATCATCATAGCAATGGCCATGGTACCCTTTCTGGGCTACATCCCGCTTGGCTTCATGCGGGCGACGATTATCCACATCCCGGTAATTCTGGGCTCGGTGCTTCTCGGCCCCCGCAAGGGCGCGGTGCTGGGCGGCGTGTTCGGTCTCACCAGCCTGGTGAACAACACGGTATCCCCCAATGTGACCTCGTTCGTGTTCACCCCCTTCTACAGCCTGGGCGACGTGCACGGCAGCTGGGCCAGCCTGGTGATCGTTCTGGTGCCCCGCATTCTGGTGGGTGTGCTTCCGTATTTTGTATTTAAAGGTCTGAAGCGGCTGCTGGGCTCTGCCCCCGGCAAGCTCACCGTGAGCCTGGGTGCTGCCGGGTTCGTGGGCTCCATGACCAATACCCTGCTGGTGATGAACCTGATTTTCGTGTTCTTCGGCGAAAGCTATGGCGCGGCCAAGGGTGTGGCGGCGGATGCAGTGTATCCCTTCATCCTGTCCATCATCGGGCTGCAGGGCGTACCGGAGGCAATTGTGGCCACCATCATCGTGGCCCTGGTGGGCCGCCCCCTGCTGCGCTTTGCCAGCAGCAAGGTTTGAATCACACATACATCGAGTAACGAGGAGTTTTGACATATGATCCTTGCACTGGACATCGGCAACACCAACATCGTGATCGGCTACCTGGAATCCGAGGAGAACATTGTGTTTGTGGAACGGCTCTCCACTGATCTGGGCAAAACCTCGCTGGAATATGCCATCAGCATCAAAAACGTGCTGGAGCTTTATAACGTGGACATGAACACGCTGGAGGGCGTAATCATCTCGTCGGTGGTACCGCCCATCACCAACCTGATCTGCCAGGCGGTGCGCACCGTCACCGGCCACGAGGCCATGGTGGTGGGCCCCGGTGTGAAAAACGGGCTGCACATCAAGATGGACAACCCCGCCCAGCTGGGCAGCGACCGCGTGGTGTGCGCCGTGGCAGGCATCCGGGATTACCCGGTGCCCCTGGTGATCGTGGATCTGGGCACCGCCACCACCGTGGAGGTGCTGGACGCGGAGAAGAGCTACATCGGCGGCATGATCCTGCCGGGCGTGAACGCCTCGCTGGAGGCACTGGTGCGCCACACCTCTCAGCTGCCCAAAATCAGCCTGGATTCTCCCCGCCGCCTGATCGGCAAGAACACCATCGAGTGCATGAAGAGCGGCATCATTCATGGCAACGCCGCCTGCCTGGACGGTCTGATCGACCGCATCCAGGAGGAGCTGGGCGAGCCTGTGACCGTGGTTGCCACCGGTGGTCTGGCCAATGTAATCGTGCCCCACTGCCGCCACAAAATCATCATCGACGACGCGCTGCTCTTGAAGGGCCTGCTGCTCATCTACCAGAAAAACCAGCAGAAATAATTTTTGCAAAACGGAAAACGCCCGGGGCTCTCGGGCGTTTTATCTATATAAACCGCCGCCCGCCTGCTCATTCGGACCGGCAGCGGATTGTTTTTTGTCTGCCCTTTTGTCGGGACAGCACCGCACAATTCACGCCTGTCGGCTCAGGCGGCGTATCACGCCAAAATTTTCCGTGCTGTTTTCCAAAAATGCTCGCCAATCCACCAAGGATTGCCTGCGCTTTTTGGTTCATATCACAAAAAATTTTCCGGCGCGCTCCACCACCTGGAATCATGCGGTGTTGCCCCAGGTTGAGAGCAGTGAACCTTACGCTTTGTATTGTACCGGCCAATTTTTAACTGACGCCGAATAAACCGTGTGACGGCTGTGAAAGATCGGTTCACTTTATGAAGATGCTGTGATATTGTGTTTTTACGGCGTACAAAAGGGCCCGCTCCGGGAAAATCCCCCAGGGTGGGCCCTCTTTCTATGTTCTTTTATGCGGGTCAGTCCAGTACCACCGCAGTGCCGGATACATTCACCATCAGCATGCCATTGTTGCTGCCCAGCACTTCATAATCCACACGCACGCCGACCACCGCATTTGCGCCCAGATGGGCCGCGCGGGTGCCCATCTCTTCCAAGGCCTGAATGCGAGCGTTTTTCAGTTCCTCTTCGTACCCGGAGCTGCGCCCACCGAAGATGTTCCGCAGCCCGGCGCCGATATCCTGGAAGATATCCACACCGGAGATGACCTCGCCGAACACGATGCCTTTGTATTCCCGAATGGAATGCCCTTCTACCGAAGGGGTAGTGGTGATAATCATCAACAACATCTCCTTTTTCTGGCACGGGCCAACGCCCGTTTTTTCCCATTGTAGCATCCACCCTTTCAAAAGGCAACGGCAGCAGCAAAAAGCGCTTTGCATTGCAGGGCAGAATGTGCTACAATCGAATGCGGTTTCGCCCGGACCCGGTGTGGACCACATGATAACTTACCATCAAAGAAGGCGTTTTTCATGGAAACTTCCCGGCGGGACGCCCGGTTTGACAATTTAAAGGGCATCCTGATCTTTCTGGTGGTGTTCGGCCACCTGCTGGAGCTGGTGGGCGGCCCTGCCGCCGCCTGGCTGTACCGGCTGATCTATTCCTTCCACATGCCTGCATTCGTGTTCTGCTCCGGCTGGTTTGCCCGGTTCGACGCGGCGCGCTTTTTCCGGCGGCTGCTTTACCCCTACCTTTTGTATCAGACGCTGTACCTTCTGTTTGACCGTCTGGTGCTGCACGGCAAGGCCCCACTGCAATACACCACCCCCTACTGGCTGCTGTGGTACCTGTTCTCGATGATGCTCTGGACCCTGCTTTTGCCCCTGATCGACGGGGCAAAAAGCCCGAAGGCCGCCCTGCTGGCCTGCCTGGCCGCTGCGCTGGCCTCCGGCTTTGACCCTACCATCGGCTACAACATGAGCCTTTCCCGCACGTTGGTGCTGCTGCCCTTCTTTGCCGCCGGGCATCTGGCCGCGGGCGGCGGGCTGCGCGGCCTGTTGCCCCAGCTTCCCCGGCGAGGGCTGATTGCCGTTCTCTCCGGCTGGATCGCCCTTTCCGGCACACTGCTCTGGCTGCGGCGCAGCGCGGTGCGCAGCGTGTGGTTCTACGCCAGCCGCTCCTATGAAGGCGCGCACTATGATCCGGAGCTGCGCGCTCTGCTGCTGGCCACCAGCGCCGCCTGGATCGCCCTGCTTTTGCTCATCATACCCAAACACCCTCTGCCTTTTGCGGCAGCTCTGGGGCAGTACACTTTGCCGGTGTTCCTTTTGCACGGCTTTTTTGTGCGCAGCCTGCGGCTGCTGCGTCCCGACCTGCCGCCGCTGGCAGGCATCGGACTGGCTGCTCTGGTGGCACTGATGCTCTGCGCTGTACTGGGCAACCGATTCACCGCCGCCCTGCTGCAGCCCACCTTCTGCGCGCCGCGTCTGAACCGCCCTGTGCCGAATCTGCAAAAAAGCCGGACAGGCCATCCTGCCCACTGAATATCTCTCCCTCGCATCCGCCGGATGCGGGGCTTTTTTGCGCCCGAAAGCCGTTGTCTTTCTCCACCAATGTGGTATAATATAACCAGTCATTTCCCGGGCAGTTTGCCCGGGAACATTCCGCAAGCAAAGGAGTCACAAGCCCATGCGTTCCCTTCCCGCCGACTGCGACGCGCTGCTCACCTGCATCCAGGAGGAAAACGGCATTGCCCTGCTGCGCTGCCAGACCAGTGCTCCCCAGTTGCTTTTGCCCGACGAGCTGGACGGCCTGCCCATTATTCGCCTGGGGGATTACGCCTTCAGTGCCCGGGAGCCCAGGCAGCTGCCTGAGGGCACGTTTCAGCTTCTGCTGACCAGTGGAGGCGGGCAAATCCCCGCCCACGACGCGGCAGCCCTTCGGTTGGTGCGCCTGCCCCAAAGAGCCCTTTCGCTGGGCAATTACGCCTTTTACGGCTGCACCGGACTGGAGGCGCTGGAAATTGGCGGCAGTCTGCAGAGCGTTGGCACCGACGCCTTTATGAACTGCTTTTCCCTGCGGCGGATGACCCTGGCTGCTCCGGCAGAGGAATGCCGCTGCCTGCGCAGCCTGCTGCAGGAATATTCCGGCGAACTGGAGCTGCGTTTTGCGCCCTCCACCGGGCCGGAGTGCCGCCTCTTCTTCCCCGCCTACGACGAGGACTATGAAGAGATGGCCGCGCCGCATATCTTCCATTACAACATCCGGGGCGTGGGGTACCTGTGCCGCCAGAGCTTTGACGGCCACCGATTCCGCTACGACCAGTACGACGCCTCGCTGGATCTTTTGCTGCGCACCCACGAGTTTTCGCTGGCGGCGCGCATGGCACTGGACCGGCTGCGCTTCCCGGTGCAGCTGAGCGAGGCCGCCCGCACAGCGTATCTGACTTGTCTTTCCGAGCATACGGCCCAGCTGCTGGAGCTGGTTCTGGCCGAGGCAAGCACCGCTCCCTTGGCCTTTGTGCTGGGGCTGGACCTGCTGGACCGGCAGGCGCTGGCCGAGGGCTGCGAGCTGGCCCGCGCCGCCCGCCGCACCGAGGCTTTGGGCCTGTTGCTGGAATACCAGAACCGGCGCTTCGGCGCGCCCCGGGCCCGATCCTTTGACCTGTGAGGCACCCTATGATGCAACAAGAACAACGACACGATCCCTGGCCGGAGCTGGGGCAAAAAATTCTGACCGCTGCCCGCAGCGAGCTATATCTGAACCTGCCCTTTCTGGATGCGGCGCTGTGCAGCCTGCCGCTGAGCACCCGCGAACCCACCCAGAGCCTTGCCACCGACGGCACCACACTTTATTACAATGGAGCCTGGCTGGCCCAGCGGTATGAGCGGGCCCGCAGTCTGGTCTGCCGGGCCTACCTGCACAGTCTTCTGCACTGCATGCTGCGCCACCCGCCCAAAAAGGCCGGGCGGGACGGCGAACTGTGGGACCTGGCCTGCGACATCGCGGTGGAGTCCATTCTGGATGCTCTCCCCCAGCGCTGCCTGGTTCCTGCCGTACCCCGACCCCGCCGGGCCCACTGGTACGGCCTTCTGCAGGCGGAGATGAAGGTGATCACCGCCGAGGCCGTCTACCGGTACTTCCGCCGCCATCCGCTGGATGAGATGGACAAGGCCACCCTGGCGCGGGAATTTCTGGAGGACGATCACCGGCTGTGGGAGCGGGCCCAGAACGATGAGCAGGAGCAAAACGCCTCCAGCCAGTGGCAGAACATCGCCGAGCGCATCCAGACCCAGCTGGAAACCATGTACACCGAGGCGGGTGCAGGCGGCGATGCGGTACTGGAACGGCTGCGGGTGGAAAATCGCCCCACCGCCAACTATAAGGCCTTCCTGCACCGGTTCGCGGTGCTGGGCGAGGAGATGAGCGTGGACGTGGATTCCTTCGACTACGGCTACTACACCTACGGCCTGCGCCGCTACGGCAACATGCCGCTGATCGAGCCGCTGGAGACCCGTGAGGCCCGGCGCATCGAGGACCTGGTCATCGCCATCGATACCTCCATGTCCACCTCCGGCGCGCTGGTGCGCAGCTTTCTTTCCTATACTTACGCCATTTTAAAGAACACCGAGAGCTTTTTCCGCCGCTTTCAACTGCGCATCCTGCAATGCGACGACCAGCTGCGGGCGGACAAAACCATCACCAGCGCTGAAGAACTGGCGGATTACATGGAGCATTTTGAACTGATCGGTCAGAGTGCCACCGACTTTCGCCCGGTGTTTGAGCATGTGAATAAGCTGCGGGAGGAGGGCGCTTTTCGCCACCTGAAGGGAATTTTGTATTTCACCGATGGTCTGGGCGTTTATCCCGCCAAACGCCCGCCTTACGACGCGGTGTTTGTGATGCTGGCGGGCCAGGGCAACCCGGAACGGGTGCCGCCCTGGGGCATCCGCCTGCTGATCGACGAGGACGAACTGATTGAGTCCACACCCCAGCCCATACAAGGAGCATAACGTCATGAACATCAAACGAGCCAAACAAGAGATCATCAACACCGTGCGCGCCTACCTGGCCAAGGACGAATTCGGCGCCTACCGCATTCCGGCCGTACGCCAGCGGCCCATTCTGCTGATGGGCCCTCCGGGCATCGGCAAGACCCAGATCATGGAGCAGATCGCCAATGAACTGGACATCGACCTGGTGGCCTACACCATCACCCACCACACCCGCCAGAGCGCACTGGGTCTGCCCTTCATCGAGCACCGCAGCTTCGGCGGCAGGGAATACGCCGTGACCGAATACACCATGAGCGAGATTCTGGCGGCGGTCTGGCAGGCCATGGAGCGCAGCGGCCGCAAGGAGGGTATTCTCTTCCTGGACGAGGTGAACTGCATCTCGGAGACGCTGGCCCCCATGATGCTGCAGTTTCTGCAATGCAAGACCTTTGGCAACCAGCGGCTGCCGGAGGGCTGGATCATTGCCGCCGCAGGCAACCCGCCGGAGTACAACAAGTCGGTGCGGGAGTTCGACGTGGTGACGCTGGACCGGGTCAAGCGCATTGACGTGAAGGAGGATTATGCCGCCTGGAAGGAATACGCCCTGCGCCGGGGCATCCACGGAGCCATCCTCTCCTATCTGGACATCCGCAAGGACCACTTCTACAAGGTGGAGGCCGGGCCGGAGGGCATGCAGTTCGTCACCGCCCGCGGCTGGGAGGATCTTTCCGAGATTCTGCGCACCTACGAGGCCCTGGGCCTTACCGCTGACCGGGAGGTGGTGGGGCAGTATCTGCAGATGCCCGCCATCGCCAAAGACTTTGCCAACTACCTGGAGCTGTATGCCAAGTACCGCCGGGTCTACCGGGTGGAGGAGATTCTGAACGGCAGCTGGGAGCCCCTGCGGGCCCGGGAGCTGGCCGCTGCCCCCTTTGACGAAAAGCTCAGCGTGCTGGGGCTGGTGCTCTCCCGCCTGAACGAGAGCGCCCGCGCCGCCTGGCAGCTGGACCAGCTGGCAGGCCTTTTGCACGAAAGTCTGCTGCGGGTGAAGGCCGCGCTGGGCCAGACTCCCGCTGCCCAGATCCTGACCGCCGAGCTGGCAGGGCTGGACCGGCAGATCGCCGCCAAAAAGGAAGCAGGCAGCGCCGACCGTCAGGGCATGCAGCTGCTGAATCAGGCAGCTCGCACCCTGGAGGGCTACCTGCACACGCTGGAGCTGGAGGCCCCCGCCGAGCCCTTCGACCGGCTGAAGGAGCTGTTTGCCGAAACGCTGGACCAGCGGGCCGCTGCCGCCGATGAGACCGGGAGCTATCTGGCCAATGCCTTTGCTTTTCTCGATGAGAGCCTGCCCGGCAGCCAGGAGCTGGTGATCTTCGCCACCGAGCTGACCGCAGGCTTCTACACCTCCTGGTACATTGAAACCTTTGGCTGCGAGGCCTACTTCGCCCACAACAAGGACCTGCTCTTCGCGGATACCGAGAACGCCCTGCTGGGCGAAATTGCCGCCGCCCGGGCCGCACAGAACGGCACGGCCGGCGAAGCGCTGGAACTGTAAAAACCAACCAAAAAGGCCACTGCCCTTCCTCTTTTCCGGAGGAAAGGCAGCGGCCTTTTTCTGATGCAGAAACCGGGAATTGCATTACGCCGCCTGCTGCTCCAGCTTGCGGATGTGGTTCATCTCCCGGCGAATCAAGATGGTGGTGGTCACAAAAGCAACGCCGTCTGCGATGGGCCCCGCAAACAAAATGCCGTCGATGCCCATGAACAGGGGCAGGAGCAGCAGCAGCGGTACCAGGAAGAACACCTGACGGGTCAGCGACAGAATCACGCCCTTGATGGGCTTACCGATGGCCGCAAAGAAGTTGGAGGAGATCAGCTGCACACCGTTTACCAGTACCATGAACAGGAAGATGCGCATAAAGCGTACCGCAAACTCAAAGTACAGCACGTCACCGGTACCGAAGATGGAGATGATCTGCCGCGGGAATACCTGGAACAGGATAAATCCGATGGCAGACACCACCAGGTTGCAGCTGATGGCCAGCTTGTAAATGCCCCGCACCCGGGCGTACTGCTTCGCGCCGTAGTTGAAGCCAACAATGGGCTGAGACCCCTGCGAAATGCCGATGATGATGGACAGCAGAATTGCGTTGGTCTTGATTACGATGCCGCAGGCTGCCAGTGGGATGGAGCTGCCGTATTCCGACTGCGCACCGTAGAAGGTGAGCGAGTTGTTCAGCACGATCTGCACAAAGGTAATGGCCACCTGGTTCAGGCTGTTGCTCATCCCCAGGCTGGCGATCTGGGCCCACTCCCGCAGCCGGTAGCCGAAGTGATGGGGCTGCAGATGAATGTGGCGGAAGCACCGGGCATAGTTGATAGCCATCAGGAAGGAAAGCAGCTGGCCGATCACCGTAGCCCAGGCCGCGCCTGCCACGCCCATCTGGAACACGAAGATAAAGATGGGGTCCAGAATGGTGTTGGTGATGGCGCCCACCAGCATACAGGTCATGGAATATTTGGGGCTGCCGTCCGCCCGGGCCAGATTGCTCATGGCGTTGGTCACGATCAGCAGCGGCATACCAAGCGCAGTAATGCGGGTGTAGCTTTCTGCATAGGGCATAACCTCTGCGGTGGCGCCGAAGGCCCGCAGCAGCGGATGCAGGAACAGCTGGATGACCACCACATACACAATGCCCAGGGTGAACATCATGGTAATGGCGGTACCCACCGCCTTTTCCGCGTTTTCCTTATGCCCGGCCCCCAGCTCCAGTGAGAAGCGGGAGGCACTGCCGATGCCGATCAGCAGCGCAATGGACAAACAGATGGTGGTGAGCGGGTAGGCCACGTTGGTGGCCGCGTTGCCCAGATAACCCACGCCCTGACCAATGAAGATCTGGTCCACAATATTATAAAGCGAGCTCACCAGCATGGCGATCACGCTGGGGATCGCGTACCCCCGCAGCAGCTTGGGCAGCGGTTCATAGCCCAGGGGATTGGCCCCCTGTTCCGGTTTCAATGCCATATAAATTTAGTCCTCCTTTGCACTGTTCAGCTCTTCCAGCTCCAGCCGGTTCTGCTCCACCGCAGCTTCGCCCACCTTTTCCAGCAGGCGCATGAACTGGGCCCGCTCCTCCTCGGTGAGGCCGCCGGTAATGCGCCGATTCCAGTCCTCACAGATCTGACGCAGAGGCTGATAGGCCGCCTTCGCCTTCTCGGTGGGATACAAGCAGCAGGTGCGCTTGTCCTTTTCGTTGGGCCGCCGCTCCAGGTAACCCATCTTCTCCAGCGCTGCCACCGAACGGGTGATATTGCTGGGATTGATGTAGAACAGATTGTTGAACTGGTCCTGGGTGATGCCCGGCACCTCGCAGATGCGCAGCACATACATGTGCTGGCTGCTGTTCAGCCCAAAGGGGGCGAGCATCCGGTCCAGATGGATCTTGTTGTACCGGTCGGTGACCGAGATCCATTTGATGAGCTTCATGGCGCTTTTTCGCTCCTTTTATCTGATTTTCTCAAATAATATTATATGGCAAGTTCTTTGCGTGCGCAAGGATTTTATCCTTACTCTTGCGGATTCCGCTTCTTTGCCCGTTTTTTCCCCACGGAGATCGCATATTTTTCGTTATTTTTGCGCACATCGTTTTCACAAAACCCGCTGCCGCGCTGGATTCTGGCGCGGCGATATGATACAATAAAGCCCAGTATCCCCGGCCTTTCGGCCGGAAAGTGAGGTCAATCATGCGTCAAAACAACTCCCCCCGCCACAAGAACGGGGGCTTCAGTTCTTCCATCGGCTTTGTGATCGCCTGCGTGGGCTCTGCGGTAGGCCTGGGCAACATCTGGATGTTCCCCTATCGGGTGGGCCAGTATGGCGGCGCCGCCTTTCTGATTCCCTATCTGCTGTTCACCTTCCTGTTCGGCTGGGTAGGCCTTTCCGCTGAGTTCGGCGTGGGCCGTCTGGCCCGCACCGGCACCATCGGCGCTTACGAATACTGCTTCGGCTCCCGGGGCAAAAAAATGGTCGGCTCCGTTCTCAGCTGGATTCCCCTGCTGGGTTCGCTGGGCATCGCCATCGGCTATGCGGTCATTCTGGGCTGGGTGCTGCGCAGCCTGGCAGGCTCGGTCACCGGCACGCTGCTCAGCTCCGACCCGGAGACCTTCTTCCACCAGGCCACCGGCAGCTTCGGCAGCGTGGGCTGGCATGCCGCCATCGTGATTCTGGTCTCGGCAGTGATGCTGCTGGGCGTGGCCCACGGCATCGAAAAGGTGAGCAAGGTGCTCATGCCTTTGTTCTTCGTGCTCTTTCTGGCGCTGGCTGTTTGGGTGGCCTTCCTGCCCGGCGCGGCCGAGGGCTACCGTTTCCTGTTTGTACCCAAATGGGAGGCCCTTCTGAACGTGGACACCTGGGTCATGGCCATGGGCCAGGCCTTCTTCTCGCTGTCCATCACCGGGTCCGGTATGATCGTATATGGCGCATACCTGGGCAAGGAGGCCGATATTCCCCAGGCTTCTCTGCGCACCGCCTTCTTCGACACTCTGGCCGCTCTGCTCAGCGGCCTTGCCATCATGCCCGCCGTGTTTGCCTTCGGGGTAGATGTGACCCGCGGCCCCTCGCTTATGTTCATTGCTCTGCCCACCGTATTCCAGCGCATGCCGCTGGGCCGGGTGTTTGCAGTGTTCTTCTTCGTGTCGGTGGCCTTCGCCGGCATCACCTCGCTGATCAATATGTTTGAAGCTGTGATCGAAAGCTGGCAGAACCGCTTCAAGCTGGACCGCCGCATTGCGGTGGCCCTGTGCGGCGGCCTCACCTTCGGGGTCGGCGTTTTCCTGGAGGCCGAGCCTGTGGTGGGCAGCTGGCTGGACTTTGTGACCATCGTGATCGTGCCCATCGGCGCGGTGCTGGGTGCCATCTCCATCTATTACGTGCTGGGCTGGCCCCGCATCCGTCAGGAGCTTGAGACCGGCCGCGGCAAACCGCTGCCCGAGCTTTTCGGCCGGGTGGCAAAATATGTATATGTTCCGCTCACCGTGCTGGTGCTGCTGCTGGGCTTTGTATACGGCGGCATCGGCTGATGTAAACCAAGCGAAAGGGGACCGTCCATCATGAAACTGCTTTTCAAACAGCGTCTGTTCTCCTGGCTGGACAGCTACGATATTTACAATGAATACGGCGAGACCGCCTTCACTGTGGAGGGCAAACTGGCCTGGGGGCACAAGCTGGAAATTCTGGACCCTGCCGGCCGTCATCTGGGCACCGTAAAAGAGGAGGTGCTCACCTTCCTGCCCCGGTTCGCACTGTATCTGGGTGAGGAATACATCGGTCAGATCAAGAAAGAATTCACCTTCTTCAAGCCCAGCTTCACGCTGGACTGCCGGGACTGGCAGATAAGCGGCAACTGGCTGGAATGGGATTATCAGGTGACCGACGGCCAGGGCCGCACCGTTATGACCGCCAGCAAAGAGCTGTTCCACTGGACCGATACCTATGTAATGGACATTGCGCGGGACGAGGACTCCCTGCTCTGCTTGATGATTGTGCTGGCCATCGACGCGGCCAAGTGCTCCGGAGGGGATTGAACGCCATGAAAAACACCTGTTCCTGCCGAAAAAAAGGCTGCGGCGGCTGCCCACTGCTTGCCCTGCCCTACCCTGAGCAGCTGGCAAAGAAGCAGAAGGATGTGGAAAATCTGCTGGGTAAGTTCGGGCCGGTACAGCCCATTCTGGGCATGGAGGACCCCTGGCACTACCGGAACAAGGCAGTGTCCACCTTCTGCGCCGGGCCGGGCCGCAGCCTGCAGAGCGGCATCTACGCCCAGGGTACCCACCGGGTGATCCCGGTGGAGGAATGCCTGCTGCACACCCCCGCTCTGGATGAAGCCATCGCGGCGGTGCGTACGGCCGCGGCCGCCTGCCGTTACGAGCCCTTCAATGAAGACCGGCGCACCGGTCTGATCCGCCACGTGCTGGTGCGCCACAGCCGGGCCACCGGCCAGGTGCTTGTCTGCCTGGTGACCGCCCAGGCGGCGCTGCCCGGCTCCAAGGCCTTTGTGACAAAGCTGCGCCAGCTGTGCCCGTCGGTAAGCACCGTGGTGCAGAACATCAATCCCCGCCATTCCAGCGCGGTGCTGGGCAGCGCCGAAAAGCTGCTGTACGGCAAGGGGTACATCGAAGATACCCTGTGCGGGGTAAAGTTCCGGCTTTCCGCCGCCAGCTTTTACCAGGTAAACCCGGTGCAGACCGAGCGGCTGTATCAAACGGCCATCGAGGCCGCCGGACTGGACGGCAGCCAGACCGTGCTGGACGCCTACTGCGGCGTGGGTACCATCGGCCTTGCCAGTGCCGTCAAGGCAAAATCGGTTCTGGGTGTAGAGCTGAACCGCAGCGCGGTGAACTGCGCAATCCAGAACGCCAAGGCCAACGGCATCACCAACGCCCGCTTCCTTTGTGCGGACGCCACCAGCGCCATCCAGCGCATGGCCCAGCAGGGCGAGCGGATGGACGTGGTCTTCCTGGACCCGCCCCGCGCAGGCAGCACCCCGGAGTTTCTGCAGGCGGTCTGCCAGCTGGCTCCCGATCGGGTGGTGTACATCTCTTGCAACCCCGAGACTCAGCGCCGGGACCTGGAATATCTGACCGCCCGGAGCTGGAAGGCAAGCTTTATCCAACCGGTGGACCTGTTTCCCCACACGGAGCACGTCGAGACAATAGTGTTGCTACAAAGAGAAACCTTGTAGAAATCCTTAGATTTAGGCACTTTTCCCGTCATGTGGTTTTGACGCAGAGGGTGATAAATTCCGCAATAAGCGTATTGAGGACTATATCACGGTTTCGGTAGTTATTGATATGGAGTGTGGGAACACAAAAAACTAAATAGTTGACTGAAAAGGACATCGTGCAAGCGGTGTCCTTTTCTTTTAGGCGAAACCGCAGATTTTGAAACAGTCTGCGACTTTTTTATGCCCTTATGTTACGCAGTAGGGGCAGAAAAAGCCTTGATACAAGCGGCTTTGCGGGCGCGTTTCTCACGCGGTAAGGGCTTTATCCCTAAACCCTCAAAATTGCCGTCCTACTGCGTAACAAATGCAACTTCCTCATCGTGTCGTTAACATAGATCAACAAAACGGGCTCTCTTGCCCCAAAAGCTCATTTTTTTCGTTGAAAAGAACAAAGAATGATTTCCTGTTGATATGGGAAATCACTTCATCCGGCAGGGGCATCTTTTTCATTCATTTTTCCTTTTACAAAACGGCCAGTATCTCGGCGGTGCCTCTTCCCACCCGAATCCATACAAAAAGCCCGAATCCATTTGTGCCATGCCAGGCCAAACGGATTCGGGCTTTTTTATTTCAGATATTCTTTTTCAGGGGATGGACAATCCCATTCCCAGCTGCACGCCCCAGCGGAACGCAAACGCCGTGCTGGTGAAAAACAGGGACAGCAATCCGCAGCCAAACAGCAGGCCGGTAATGAACCGGCGGCCATTTGTGCTTTCATAACTGCTCAGCGCCTGAATGCCACCGTCCAGAACCATGGGGATCATGGAAACGGCCGCCCAGGCTACGCTCAGATGAAATACCGGGTAGCACAGTGCTGCAGCCAGAATTCCCACCAGCTCGCCGGTGCAGCGGGCACAAACCGGGAACCGCCGCCCATGATAATGAAACGACCGGTCATCCCGGCAATGGCAGCCGCAGAAACGAGGCAGCCAGACATAAAGCCAGGAAATCATCCCATCATAGCCATGCCCACACCGGCAGCAACCACGACCACATAGTAAATTACGATGCAGATCACACCAACCAGTGCGCCGATACCGGCCTTCTTCGCCGTATTGGGCTTCTGGTCCTTCCAGACCAGGAACAGAATCAAGCCAACCAGAGGAATGCAGCAGCCCAAAACGGCCCAACCGATGTTGCCGCTGTCCACCACAGCGGGCTTATCCTGCTGAGGCACGCCGCATGCCGGGCATACTACAGCCTTATCATCGATTTCTTTTCCGCAATTTTTACAATATGCCATAGCCAATTCCTCCTTTGTATCCACAGATCTTCGCCCGCGGACTTTGTTTGAGTAAAGCATACCATGTTTCGTCATAATGCGCAATAATTTTTTCACAATTTAATTATAAAATTAACAGTTTCGCTTCATTTTCTTGTTGTTCCACATCCTTTTCAGAAATCCAGATGTCCCAAATCTTCTCTTTTGCGGCGCTGGTGCCTCCAGCCTTTTTTGTGCTATAATAAGATAGTGCAGATGACAATAACTTCGCCTGTGCCCGCGACCTGACCCGCTATTATGAGGAAAAGATCTGGGCCAATCGATACGCCCAGGTACTGAACCCGGACGAGGTCTTATCTCAACTGAACGGCAACTGATCCCCTGAAAGGACCTTTTATGAGTGATACCATTCCCATGCGGATAATTGCCCGCATCCACAGTGATTTTACCAGCAAATTCGGCATTCCCCGCCAGAGCGGCCTGGTGGAAAGCCTGCAGGCCGTAATCGTGTTTGAGCCGGAATACCGGGACCCCAACGCCCTGCGCGGACTGGAGGATTTTTCCCACCTATGGCTCATCTGGCAATTCTCCCAAGCGGTGCGGCAGAACTGGTCACCCACGGTACGCCCGCCCCGGCTGGGCGGCAACACCCGGATGGGCGTATTCGCCACCCGCTCCCCCTTCCGCCCCAACGCCATCGGTCTTTCCTGCGTGAAGCTGGACCAGGTGGAGCTTCACCCGGAGCTGGGTCCGGTAATCCATGTGCTGGGTGCGGACCTGCTGGACGGCACCCCCATCTTCGACATCAAGCCCTATCTGCCCGCGGCGGACTGTCACCCCGAGGCACTGAGCGGCTTTGCCGGCCCGGTGCGGGATTATCACCTGGAGGTGGTCTTCCCTCAGCAATGGCTGGACCGGGTGCCCGAGGCCAAGCGCAGTGCCCTGCAGGGCGTGCTGGCGCAGGACCCCCGCCCCTCCTACCAGGATGACCCGGACCGGCTCTACGGCCTGACCTTTGCCGGGCTGGAAGTCAAATTTACCGTAAGCGGCGGCGTGCTTACCGTCTGCCGGGTCGCCCCGGCCAGGGACGGGCAGCCCACCGGCCGCTGACCATACAAAAAAACATCAGGCCCGGATTACGGGCCCGGGAAAGCGAGGTTTTAACGATGAAACGTGCCTGTGTATTTATGGCAAATGGAACCGAGGAATGTGAGGCTCTGCTCACGGTGGATATCCTTCGCCGTGCCGGGGTGGAGGTAGTTACCGCATCGGTGAACCCGAAGCCGGAGATTCTTTCCAGCCACAACGTGCGCATGGACACCGACGCAGTCGCGGCGGATATCCAGGCTGCCGATTTTGATCTGGTCATGCTGCCCGGCGGCATGCCCGGCACCCTCAACCTGAAGGAAAACGACTTTGTGAAGGCTGTCTGCCAGCAGGCAGCCGCTGCTGGCAAGCTGGTGGCCGCCATCTGCGCCGCTCCCAGCGCACTGGCCGCCTTCGGCCTGCTGGAGGGCAAAAAGGCCACTGCCTATCCCTCCTTCACCGACCAGCTGGCCGGTGCCACCGTGGTCAAGGAACCTGTGGTGGAGGACGGCGACATCATCACCGGCTGGGGGCTGGGCGCTTCCATTCCCTTCTCTCTGGCACTGGTGCGGCGGCTCTGCGGTGTAGACGCTGCCGAAACGGTACGTCAGGCCATTGGTTACCCCTACAGCTTCTAATCAAAATATACGGCTTTCTGCGCGGGCCAGTCACACGGCCCACGCTTTTTCTTCTCTGTGCCCGGTTTACTGTGGCTTTATCCGCCCGCCTGCGCATACAGTATTTTATAGCGCAGGCGCTATTCCTGCATCTGCAAAGGAGGTATGCCCTTGAACGGAATTCTTCTGCTGGTCGGCGTGGTGATCCTGGCCTGCATTCTGGCACATCACTTCACCGAAAAGCTGCCCATCCCCACCCTGCTGGTGTTCATCGGCCTGGGCATGCTGTTCGGAGAAAACGGATTGTTTCGTATCCGGTTCAATGACTATTCCCTGGCCGAGACCGTATGCTCGGTGTGTCTGATTTTTATCATGTACTACGGTGGCTTTGGCACCAACTGGAAGGCTGCCCGGCCGGTTGCGGCGCAATCGATGCTGCTCTCCACCCTGGGTGTACTGCTCACCGCCGGGCTCACCGGCTTGTTCATCCACCTGGTGCTGCGGCTTTCCTGGCTGGAGAGCCTGCTCATCGGTTCGGTGATCGCCTCCACCGACGCGGCCTCGGTATTCAACATTCTGCGTTCCCGCAGCCTGAACCTGAAGTTCAACACGGCCAGCCTGCTGGAGCTGGAATCCGGCTCCAACGACCCCATGTCCTATATGCTCACGGTGGTACTGGTGACCCTGATGACCGGCGGCGATATTTCGGTGCCGCTGGTTCTGGCCAAACAGCTGGTATTCGGCATTTTGTTCGGCGTGTGCATTGGTATTGCCGCTTCCTTTTTGCTGCGGCGTTCCCATGCCGCCATGGCTCAGGGCGATACCATCTTCGTGTTTGCCGCTGCCCTCATCGCTTATGCACTGCCCTCCATGCTGGGCGGCAACGGTTACCTGAGCGTGTATCTGTGCGGCATTCTGATGGGCAACGCGCCCATTGCCCAGAAGCGGGATCTGGTGCGCTTTTTTGACGCGGTCACCGGCATCACCCAGATGATGATCTTCTTTCTGCTGGGTCTTCTGGTCACCCCGGCCCAGCTGCCCCGGGTCTTTGTGCCTGCGCTGTGCATCCTGGCCTTTCTCACCCTGGTGGGGCGGCCGGTGGCAGTGGCGGCACTGCTGGCCCCCTTCCGGCCCAAAGCCGGGCAGATTGCGCTGGTCTCCTGGGCGGGTCTGCGCGGTGCAGCCTCCATCGTGTTCGCCATCTACGCGGTGCTGCACAACACACCGCTCACCTACGACCTGTTTGATCTGGTCTTCTGCATCGTACTGCTTTCCATGGGTATTCAGGGCACCCTGCTGCCCCACATGGCCCACCACGTTGCCATGATTGACGACAACGCGGACGTGCGGCGTACCTTCAACGACTACCAAGAGGAAAGCGACATCTGCTTCATCAAGCTCCATCTGGACGAAGGCCACCCCTGGGCGGGTAAGCTTCTGCGGGAGATCGTGACCCCGCCGGACTTTTTGGTCAGCCTGATCATCCGCCGGGGTGAGGGCGTTCTGGTGCCCAGCGGCTCCTCCCGGATGCTGGCGGGGGATCTTCTGGTCATTGCCGCCCGGGAATTTGAGAACCGGGCAAACCTGACTCTGCAGGAGGTAAGCATCGACGCCTCTCACAAGCTGTGCGGCAAGCAATTGCGGGACGCACCTCCTGCCCCCGGTACGCTTGTGGTAATGGTGCAGCGGGATGGCCAGACCATCATCCCCACCGGTGACACCGGCGTACAGGCGGGCGACACCCTGGTGGTGGCCCGCTATTGAGCCACATTTTCTCTCGGAACATAAAAAAGCTTCGGGGTGCATGGCACTCCGAAGCTTTTTGTTTTGTATTCTGCTCTTTTGGGAAAATCACTCGTGCCGGATGGCCTCCAGCGCGCTGATCTTGGTGGCACGGATGGCAGGCCACAGGCCGCTGAGCACACCCACCAGGGTGGAGAAGCCCAGACCCAGCAGCACCAGCCAGGGCGGAATCATGGAGATGGCAGCACTGCCGCCGTCCATACCGTAATAGTATCCGCCACCGAAGCTGCTCATCAGGCCGCTCAGGTCCACCGTGCCGCCGAACAGCGCTGCGATCATGGTCAGGTTGTTCAGGATTGCACTGGCTATATAGCTGAGTATCACGCCGATCACGCCGCCCAGCAGACCGATGGCACCGGCCTCCACCAGGAACATATTGCGGATCTTGCGCACCTCGCAGCCCAACACCTTCATCACACCGATTTCCTTGGTGCGCTCGTAGATGGACATCATCATGGTGTTGGCAATGTTCAGCGCCGCCACCAGCAGAGCCACGGCGGCAGTACCGCCCAGAATCATCTGGCTCTTGGCCACGCTGGCCTGCATCTCCTCACGGATCTGGGTCATGGAATAGGTCTCGTAGCCCAGGTCCTTGATTTTCTGCTCCACATCGCTCACGTTGTCCACGTCGTCCACCTTCACGTAGACGTTCTCGTAGCCATTGTCCTGCTGCTTGAGCTGCTGACCGTTGCTGGTGATCATATAGCTGCCGCCGCTGCTCTGCTTGTTGCCGGAAAGCTTCTGATACGCTTTGCTGAGCATCTGCATATCCGTCACACGCATGGCAATGCCGGAGTTGGTGAAATACTGCTTGGCGTCGTCCTGCTGGAACACGCCCATAACCACCAGCTGATAATCCTCGGTCTTTTCGTTGCCGTTGTTGTCGTAGGCTGTCAGGCGAAGGGTGAGCTTCTCTTTCTGGATATCAAAAAAGGGCTCCACCGGATTGCCCAGGGAATCTGTCTCGCCCCAGTAACGCTGGCGCTTACCGCTGTTGGGGCTCTTGCGGGTATCCTGAAATTCGTAGGCAAAATGTTCGCCGATCAGCACCGGGATCTTCTTTTTGCCCAGGTTGGTGTCGCTGGAGACAAAGCTGCCGCTGATCAGCTGGTAATCCATGGCCTGCAGGGCGTCCATATCCACGCCGTACATGTTCCAGGCATAGGCTTCGTAGCGGTCGTTCTTGCCCGCGTAAATCTGAGCGTTCAGGTTATTGTCCTGATACATGGGGGTCACCGCCACCACATGCTCGTAGCCGCGCAGCTGCTCCAGCATCTTGTCGTCCAGCACCGGCACTTCGCTGCTGGCCGCGCCCCACTGGTAGTTGTTGATGGTGATCTGGGTCAGATCGCCCCAGCTTTGCAGCATGGCTTCGTTCTGGGCATTGCTGGCAATGCCCAGGCTGATCATTACGATGATGGAAAAGGTGCCCACCACCACGCCGATTACCGTCAGTGCGGTGCGGCCTTTGCGGCGGCGAAGATTATCCGTGCTGAGACGCAGCAGATCAGATATCTTCATCTTCATCCTCCAACTGAGCCAGTTTCTTTGCTTTCTGCTTCTTCTTGACCACAACCACGACCACAACAACCACAGCCACAACGCCCACAACGATGAGCGCCCAGCCCCAGATGGGCATACCGGGATTGGTTTCGGTCATGGTGGGGTCCATCATGCCCGGGTCCATGGGGTCAATGCCCATATCCATCATGGGCTCTACGGTGCAGGAGAACTCCTTCTCCTGGGTTTTCACTTCGCCCTTGGCATCCTCATAGCTCAGGATGACCTTGCCGTTGATGGTGCCCTCGGCTGCAGCCATGACACTGAAATCCACCGAATTCTCGGTACCGGCAGCGATGTTGCCCAGGAACTGGCTCTGGCCGGGGTTGGCCAGGTTCTCGCCCTGGATCTCGGCGGAGAGGTTGTTGATGGCACTCTTGCCCTTGTTCACGAAGGTAACGGACAGATAGCCCTCTTCGCCCATCATGATGGTCTCGGGGGCCTCCATATTGGTGATGTCGAACCGCTCGGGCTGGGTCACCGGAATGGAGATGGGAGAGGTGGCAGCCTCGCCGTTCTTGCTGCTCAGGTTCACATTGATGCTGATGGCGCCCGGCTCAATGGTGGCATCGGTCATCATCTTATAGCTGATGGTCTTGGTGGTGTTGGGAGCCATCTCGCCCACATAAGTATTCATGCTGCCGCTGGCCAGGGAAACGCCCTTCAGCTCACCGAAGTTCAGGCCAACCATCACGTCCTGCAGGTTGGCATTGCCGCTGGTGGTGAAGAGGGTCAGCTCCAGGGTGAACTCCTTGCCGGCCTCCACACTGTTGCCGCCGAAGGAGAAATCCTTCACCAGGATCTTCGGGTAATCATATTCCGGCTTCTCGGTGGGAGCAGGAACCTCAGTGGGCGCAGGAGTAGGTTCGGGCGTAGGGTCAGGACTATCGTCGCACATTGAGAAGTTCTGGGTTAGAACTGTGATAGGACTTCCATTCTCATAGATCAGTTCAAAGGAAAAGTCCGTACCACCACCCACATATTCCACATCGGTAAAGGTGAATGTGTACTCATTCCCGCTTAAACTACCTTCTGCACTCTTCTGAGAAAATGCGGGTGTATTGATTCGAGCAGTAACTTTTTTATTTTCGCTGGATGCAGCCCCTTCATCTACTACCCATACCTTAATGGTAGCTTTCTCGCCCCGGCTATAATGATTTCCCGGGTAGCCCTCTACAGTATAGTTAGAAATATAGGCCGCCGGCTTCGGGGTGGGTTCCGGAGTGGGCGTAGGTTCCGATGTCGAGGATGACGAGGACCCCGATGTGCTCCCGCTTTCCGTCTGTGCGGCCACGCTGGTGCTCTGGGACGCGCTGGCCGGGGCAGTGCTCTCGCCCTCGGCAAATACGCCGAAGGCGCTGAATGCGCTCAGTGCCATGGCCATGGCCAGAACGGCGCTGATCCGTTTGATTCTCTGTTTCATGGTTTTCTTCTCCTCACTGTTTTTCGCTATTCATAGGCACCGTGGTGTTGGGTTCCGCCGGAGCCTCCTGTTCCATAATATCGCTGAACATTTCGGCCATGGCCGCCGCTTTGGCCTCGGCGTCCATTACCACGTCTCTCTCCACCTTGCCGTCCTTGATGGTGACCACCCGGTCCGCCACTGCCGCCAGGTCCCGCTCGTGAGTGACCATGACAAAGGTGATGTTGTTCTCCTTCGCCATGTTCAGCATCCGGTACAGCACCTGCTTGGTGGTCTGACTGTCCAGGTTGCCGGTGGGTTCGTCCGCAAAAATAACCTTGGGCTTGGCCACAAAGGCGCGGGCAATGCCCACCCGCTGCTGCTGGCCGCCGCTCATCTCGGTGGGTTTGTGGCCTGCCCGCTTGCCCAGGCCCATCTTTTTCAGCTCCTGGGTGGCGAGCTTGAGCCGCTCCTTGCGCCCCACACCCTTGAACATCAGCGGCAGGGCCACATTTTCCGCCGCCGTCAGATTTGGCAGCAGATTGTAGCTTTGGAAGATAAAGCCCAGATGCTCCTGACGGAATTTTGCCAGCTCGTTTTCGGTCATCTCGCTGATGTCGTGCTTACCGATGAACACATGTCCCTTGGTGGGCTTTTCCAGCCCTGCCAGCTGATTGAGCAGGGTGGATTTGCCGCTGCCGGAGGGGCCCACGATGCAGCAGACCTCTCCCGGCTCGATGGCCAGGTTCACATCGTTCAGCGCAATGACCTTTTCGTGGCCCACCCGGTAAACCTTACGCAGATGCTCCACACGGATAATTGGCGCCATGATTTCACCTCTTCATTATATCGGATTCCAGCCAACCGTCAGAAGATGCCCACGAACTGCAGCATCCAGCCGGTTCGGCTGCTTTTGAAGACCCAGTAATAAAGCACCGCGAATACCTCGCGGAAATAGCAGGGCATAATGGAATTGAGCCCGATGGACGCAGGCAGCGTGTCCACATCGGTAAAGCCAACCATGCGGGCATATTCCCCGCCCCGGTAGCAGTGGAAGGCATTGGTCACCACCACGATGGGCTCACTGGCCGCAATGCCCCGCTCCTCCATCAGGCGGCGGGCAAACAGCAGATTCTCCTCGGTGGAGGTGCTCTTATCCTCCACAATGATCTGTTCCTCGGGCACGCCCCGCTCGATCAGCCACCTGGCCATGGCCACTCCCTCCGGGATGGTCTCGCCCTGTCCCTGACCGCCGGTGACCACGATCACTGCGTCCGGGTTTTCTTCGTGGTACTCCAGCGCCTTTTCCAGCCGCCGGACCAGCAGCTTGCTGGGCACATCCTTGCGCAGCCCGGCGCCCAGCACGATCACCGCCTTTTCATCGCCCTGGGGCTGGTCGCTATAGCCGCTGAGAGCCACAAAAGCCAGCAGCGCACAGAACACGCCCACACCACAGAAAAAGCCGATGCGCAGCACCCGGCCCACACCGGCGGCGCAGAAGGCGTCGATCTGCCGGTGAAACAGCCCGTAGATCCACAGCCCGGCCGTGATGGCATACATGATGAGCATGCCGAAATTGAAATTGGAGCGCAGCGAGCGGACAATGCTGTCCAGCAAAAAATACACCGCCAGCACCCACACAACAACCATCTTGATATTCACAGAATTCGTTCCGTAGCCCTTCTTTTTTTGCTAACAAACAGGCCGCGGAGCAACGCTCCGCGGCCGCCATATAAAAGACGATATTGCGTGCGTTTATATTGCACTTTTTTCAAAAAAATTAAAAATGATTGAAAAAATCATGCTTTTCCGCACGTTTGGCTTATTGGAACATCCGCTCGCTCAGGTCCTGGCCCGCTAGCTCGGCCTCCACACCCAGATAAGAGCAGATGGTCTTGCCGATGGCCCCGAAGCCCAGCACGGTGCCCAGATTGTTGTTTTCCTTCACGCAGCTGCCCGCCGCCAGCATGGGAACATATTCCCGGGTGTGGTCGGTGGTTTTGGTGAAGCCGGGATCACAGCCGTGGTCCGCGGTGATAATGAGCAGATCGTCCGGGCGCAGCTTTTTGAGCATCTCGCCCAGGCCCTGGTCAAACTCGGTGGCTGCGGCGGCATAGCCGTCGATGTTGCGGCGGTGGCCGTAGACCATGTCAAAATCCACCAGGTTGATGAAGGCCAGGCCCTCAAAATCCCGGTCGGCCAGATCCAGCATCACCTTGATGCCCTCGGTATTTCCGGATGTGCGGATGGTCTCGGTGACGCCTTCGCCGTCGAAGATGTCGTAGATCTTGCCCACGCCGATCACAGCCTTGCCCGCGGCGCTGAGCGCGTCCAGCATGGTCTTCTTGGGGGGCTTGAGGGAATAGTCATGGCGGCGGGGGGTGCGCTGGAAGTCTGCCGCGCAGGTGCCCACGAAGGGCCGGGCAATCACGCGGCCCACGCCGTGCTCGCCCTTGAGCATATCCCGGGCGATCTGGCAGTACTCATACAGCTGAGCCACCGGCACAATCTCCTCGTGCGCGGCCACCTGGAACACGCTGTCGGCCGAGGTATACACAATCAGCGCGCCGGTGCGCATATGCTCCTCGCCGTAGTCCTTGAGCACCTCGGTGCCGGAGTAGGTGGCGTTGCAGATCACCTTGCGGCCGGTACGCTTTTCAAACTCCTCGATGACTTCCGCAGGAAAGCCGTTGGGATAGGTGGGCAGAGCACGCTCGCTCTCCACACCCGCAATCTCCCAGTGGCCGATGGTGGTGTCCTTGCCGTTGCTGGCCTCCTGCAGGCGGGCACAGGTGCCCAGCACCTGTGCCGCGGGCTCACCGCAGGTCACGCCGTCCAGATTGAACAAGCCCATCTTCTTCATATTAGGGGTATCGAACGCCTTGCTGGCGGCGATGGACGCCAGGGTGTTGGCGCCCACATCACCAAATTTATCCGCATCCGGCTCGGCGCCTACGCCGAAGCTGTCCAGTACTACTAAAAACACTCGTTTTGCCATATTGTTTCTGCCTCCTTTTCGTTGGCTGTAGGGTGTTGTTTCATTATATCGTATTTGCCTTAAAAAGTTAAGTATATCCCATCAGCTTTGTTGAAAAAATGCAATAAAATATTCTGTTAAATTTTTATTTAATTGGTACGATTGCATATACTTTTCCGAAAGCTTGCCCGTACCCCTTTCACGAAATGTTTTTTTATTATATAATAGGGGCGGCGAGCGAAACAGCGACCCCGTCTCCGCTTCGGAGACGTTGTGGATAGATATTTGAGAAGAGAGTATTTAGGAGGATTTTACGAATGCGTAAGACGAAAATCATCTGCACCTTAGGCCCCTCTACCGACAAAGAGGGCGTAATGCGCGAATTGATCCTGGCCGGCATGAACATTGCCCGTTTCAACTTTTCCCACGGCGACTACGAGGAGCACAAGGGCCGTCTGGACAAGTTGAAGGCTCTGCGTGAGGAGCTGGGCCGCCCCGTGGCTGCTCTGCTGGACACCAAGGGCCCCGAGATCCGTCTGAAGCAGTTCGCCGGCGGCAAGACCAAGCTGGAAGCCGGCCAGAAGTTCACCCTGACCACCCGTGACGTGGAGGGCAACAAGGACATCTGCTCCATCACCTATCAGGATCTGCCCAGCGACGTTTCCGTTGGCAGCACCGTGCTGCTGGCCGACGGCCTGATCAGCATGACCGTTACCGCTGTGACCAACACCGACATCGAGTGCCTGGTGAACAACAGCGGCCCCATCAGCAACAACAAGGGCGTTAACGTGCCCGGCGTTTCCCTGTCCATGCCCTACCTGAGCCAGAAGGACAAGGAGGACATCCTGTTCGGTATCGAGAACGGCTACGACTTCATCGCCGCCAGCTTCACCCGCAGCGCGCAGGACATCCAGGATATCCGCCGCCTGCTGAACGAGCACAAGTCCAACATCCGCATCATCGCCAAGATCGAGAACCGCGAGGGTATCGACAACATCGACGAGATCCTGGCTGCTGCCGACGGCGTCATGGTTGCCCGCGGCGACATGGGCGTTGAGATCGACTTCACCGAGATCCCCATGATCCAGAAGGACATCATCTACCACAGCTTCTCCGCCGGCAAGCCCGTTATCACCGCTACCCAGATGCTGGAGAGCATGCAGGAGAATCCCCGTCCCACCCGTGCCGAGATCACCGACGTTGCCAACGCCATCTACGACGGCACCAGCGCCATCATGCTGAGCGGTGAGACCGCTGCCGGTAAGTACCCCGTGGAGGCCGTTCGCACCATGGCCGCCATCGCCGAGCGCACCGAGAGCGACTCCAGCTACATCGAGCATATGCGCAAGAGCCCCCTGGATACCCGCCTGAGCATTGCTGCTGCTACCGCTCATGCCGCCTGCACCACCGCAGCCGACATCAAGGCTACCGCTATCATCACCGTTTCCAAGAGCGGTGAGACTGCCCGCCTGCTGAGCAAGGGCCGTCCCGAGACCCCCATCATCGCCTGCGTGCTGGACGAGCAGACCCAGCGTCACCTGGCTCTGAGCTGGGGCGTGCATCCCATCCTGATGCCCTACGCCAACAGCACCGACGAGCTGGTTGAGCTGTCTGTTAAGACCTCTGTGGAGCACGGCCTGCTGCAGAGCGGCGACCTGGTGGTTGTGACCGCCGGTGTTCCCGTGGGTGTTTCCGGTACCACCAACATGATCAAGGTCCACATGGTCGGCGAGTTCCTGGCCAGCGGCGTGGGCATCGGCAACCAGAACGCCAAGGGCGCCCTGTGCATCTGCCGCAACACCGAAGAGGTTGCCAGCAAGTGCAAGCCCGGCTGCGTGCTGGTGGTTCCCTACACCAACAACGACATGCTGCCCTACATGCGTGAGGCCAATGCCGTGATCGTTGAGGAGGCTGGCATGAACAGCCACGCCGCCATCGCCGGTCTGGCTCTGGGCAAGGCTGTGATCGTTGGTGTTGCCAACGCCACCCGTCTGCTGAAGGACGAGACCATGGTTTCTGTGGACTGCGTACGCGGCACCATCCAGACCATGCCTGTCTGATTCTTCTGAATCGCTTTTTCACTCCCCTGTGCATCCCGCACAGGGGAGTTTTTGTTTCAGGCCCATTTATCTGCACACAAAAAGCGGCGGCGCACACGGAAAAGCTTTCCGTATGCGCCGCCGCTTTCTTTTTTATTGGATTCAGGGATTTCCCCGGTTTTTCAGCCGGGCCAGCCGCCTTGCCATCTTTTCCCGCCGGGCGGCGGTGGCCGCCTGGTCCACCTGCCAGCCCTGCCCGCTCCGAGTGAGCACATCGCCCTCCCGGGCCTCTGCGGGCAGCTCGCTGCGGTTTGCCCGCTGCCAGTGGGTAAGGTCCGCCTCGTCGGTGACCTCGATCACCGCCGTGTCCCCTTCCCACCGGTCCAGGATACAAAGCTCCTGCATCGCTCTTCTCCTTTCTCAGGCTGCGCTGTCTGCCTGCTGGCCACCGGAAGCCGTGTAGCACTGCAGTCCGTCCTCGGTGGCCGCAATGACCACACTGCCATCCTCATCGGTGCGCAGCACCTGGGCACCCACCAGAGCGTAGTACTGCAGCGCCTCCTGATGGGGATGGCCGTAGCTGTTGTCCTTTCCGCAGCTGACCACCACATACTGAGGCCGGATTGCCTGCAGGAAGGACAGGGTATTGGAGGTGCTGGAGCCGTGATGAGCCGCCTTGAACACGTCTGCCTGGGGCAGCTCACAGTGGGCCAGTGCATCCTCTTCCACCTCGGTTTCGCCGTCGCCGGTGAGCATGACCCGCAGTCCCGGAGCCCGGAAGAAGAGCACCTGGGAGAGGTTGTTGTAATTGTCGGTCTCCACACCGTTTGCCAGCACTGAAAGGGTCGCTTCACCGATGGTGAACTCCTGCCCCGGCTCGGCCGTCACGGTGGGGATATTCTGCTGTTCAATGGTATCCATCACCCGCTCGAAGGTGCGGGTGGTGGGATAGGGTGCCTTGTCGAAGTCCGGCAGCAGAACCTGCTCCACCTGCACATGCTCCAGCACCGCCTGCATGCTGCCAATGTGATCCGCATGGGGATGGGTCATTACCAGAAGCTTCAGGCGGGTGATGCCCATTGCATCCAGGTAAGACAGCAGGGCTTCCTCACTGGAGGCCTCGCCCGCATCCACCAGGCAGTATTCCTGCCCACTCTGCAGCAGGGTGGCATCCGCCTGGCCCACATCGATGAAGTGCACCGCCTGGCCATCCGCCGGGACCTCCTCCAGCCCCTGAGGCATCGCATTCACCTGCAGCGCGTCGTAAAAATCGCGCCAGGTAAACCCGCCTTCACCACTCTGGCCTCCCAGCCCCAGCCGGAGGCCGATGACCAGGCAAAAGGCAGTGAGCAGAAAGACCAGCCCCTGCGAGGGCGTGATGCGAATGGGATATTTTTTGCGCCGTGTGCGCCGTTTCCGTCGTTTTGCCATGGCTTACTTCCGCTTGGTCTTGGGGGCGAAGGTGGGACGGCCGGAATTTTTTCCGCTGCCCTTGCCGTGGTTGGGAACGAACCGGCCCTGCACCGGACGGCCTGCCGCCTTGGCATTCTGGGCGGATTTTCGGCCGGTGACCGGACGTGCCTGGGCGCTCACCTTCGGCTTGTAGCCAGGCACCAGCAGGGGGATCAGGTCCTCCCGGTGGGTCTTATGCAGTGCCTTGACCACCTTTTCTGCGTTGCGGGGCTCGTAATACTGCAGCAGCGCCCGCTGCAGCGCCTTACCCTCGGGGGATTTTTCCACAAACACCGGCTTCAGGGTGTAGGGGTCCAGGCCGGTGTAGAACATGCAGGTGGACACCGTGCCCGGCGTGGGGTAGAAGTCCTGCACCTGCTCGGGGCGGATGTTGTGCTTGTACAGATACTCAGCCAGATAGACCGCATCCTCCAGAGTGCTGCCCGGATGGCTGCTCATCAGATAGGGCACCAGATACTGCTTCTTGCCCGCCTTCTTGGTCAGCTCATAGAACCGCTTGGAGAACTTGTTGAACACCTCCACCGGGGGCTTGCCCATGTATTTGAGGGTGTTGGGAGCACAGTGCTCGGGGGCCACCTTCAGCTGGCCGGAGACATGGTGCTCCACCAGCTCCTTGAAGAAGGTCTCGTCCTTGTCCCAGGTGAGGTAGTCGTAGCGGATGCCGCTGCGGATGAACACCTTTTTCACCCCGGGCAGAGCCCGCAGGCGGCGCAGCATGTTCAGATATTCGGTGTGGTCGATGATCAGATGGGGGCAGGGGCCGGGAGCCAGGCACTTTTTGCCGCCCTGACACATGCCCTCGGTCATCTGCTTGGCGCAGCTGGGCAGACGGAAGTTGGCGGTGGGACCGCCCACATCGTGGATGTAACCCTTGAAGCCGGGCTGTTTGGTGAGCAGCTCGCCCTCCTCCACCACGCTGTCCACACTGCGGCTGGTGACCCGCCGCCCCTGGTGCAGGGTGATGGCGCAGAAATTGCAGCCGCCGTAGCAGCCTCGGTTGTGGATGATGGAGAATTCCACCTCCTCGATGGCGGGCACGCCGCCCAGTGCATCATAACTGGGGTGCCAGGTGCGGGTGTAGGGCAGCGCCGCCACCCGGTCCAGCTCCCGTCGGGTGAGGGGCTTTGCCGGCGGATTCTGCACCAGATAGCCATGCTCCTGCTTCTGCACAATGATCTGACCGGTGACAGAATCCTGGTTGTCCATCTGGATGCGGCAGGCCTTGGCGTAGGCCACCTTATCGGTGCTCACCTTGTTGAAGCCCGCACACTCCAGATATTTGGCGGGCAGATGGGCAAAGTCGGTCATGTAGCAGGTACCTGCCACATCCCGGATCTCGCTGGCCTTCTCCCCTGCCGCCAGACGGCGGGCGATCTCCACCGTCTGGTGTTCGCCCATGCCGAAGCTGATGATATCCGCTCCGGAGGTCTCGGCGATGCTGGGCAGCACGGTGTCCAGCCAGTAGTCGTAATGGGCGAAGCGGCGCAGGCTGGCCTCCAGGCCGCCCAGGATCACCGGCAGGTCCGGGTAGGCCTGCTTGGCCAGCTGGGTGTAAACGGTGGCGCTCCGGTCCGGGCGCTTGCCCGCCACGCCGCCGGGGGTGTATTCATCCACCTTGCGGCGCACCTTGGCCACCGAGTAATGGGCCACCATGCTGTCCACATTGCCGCCGCCGATGAAAAAGCCATAGCGGGGCTTGCCCAGCACCTTGAAGCTTTCGCAGGTGGTGTAGTCCGGCTGGCTGATCACGCCCACCCGGTAGCCCTCGGCCTCCAGAATCCGGCCGATGATGGCCGGGCCGAAGCTGGGATGGTCCACATAAGCGTCGCCCATAACCAGAACGAAGTCCAGCTCGTCCCAGCCGCGCTGGCGCATATCCTCTTTGCTGATGGGCAAAAACTGTGTGCCCTGCTGCATAAAGGGTCTCCTTTCTTTGTTGCGCGGACCCTTGCGGCCGCGTCTATCCATGCAATATCACACGCGCCCCCGGCAGGCCGTTGGTCTGCCGGGGGCACGAACGTTTGGCTCGATTCTATTGTAACAAATCCTGCCCGCCGCGCACAAGAGCGCGGCACAGGGTTCAGGGGATCTCGTCCGGCACGGAGGTGTTGTCCGCCCGCATGGACCGCTCGATCCACTGCTGCCGGGTGATGAGCACCTCACGGGGCTTGGCGCCCTGGTAGGGACCGATCACGCCCAGCTGCTCCATATCGTCCATGATGCGGGCCGCACGGGCGTAGCCCAGCTTGCACTTGCGCTGCAGCAGACTGGTGGAAGCCTGACCGGCGTCGATGACCACCTCCACCGCCTGTTCCAGCATGGGATCGTGGCCGTCATCCTCGTCGTCGCCGTCGCCGCCGGAGGCCTTCTCCGGTACCGCGTGCTTCTCCATCTCCTCGATCATCTTCTCGTCGTACTGGGAGGTGTTGTCCTTCTTGATGAAGTCCAGCACGGCGCTGATCTCCTCGTCCTTCACGTAGGTGCCCTGGATGCGCAGGGGTTTGGAAGCGCCCACCGGCATGAACAGCATATCGCCCATGCCCAGCAGCTTCTCTGCGCCGCCCGCGTCCAGGATGGTGCGGCTGTCCACCTGGCTGGACACCGCGAAGGCAATCCGGCTGGGGATGTTGGCCTTGATCAGGCCGGTGATGACATCCACGCTGGGACGCTGGGTGGCCACAATCAGGTGCATGCCCGCGGCACGTGCCTTCTGGGCAATGCGGCAGATGTAATCCTCCACCTCTTTGCCGGCCACCATCATCAGGTCGGCCAGCTCGTCGATGATAATGGCGATGTAGGGCAGCTTTTCCAGGCCCTCGGTCTCAGCCGCCAGCCGGTTAAAGCTCTTGATGTCACGCACGTTGTTCTCGGCGAACAGATGGTAGCGGCGCTCCATCTCGGCCACGGCGCTGCCCAGCGCGCCTGCCGCCTTGCGGGGCTCGATGACCACCGGCATCAGCAGGTGGGGAATGCCGTTGTACTCCGCCAGCTCCACCACCTTAGGGTCGATGAGGATGAGCTTCACGTCCTCGGGGCTGGAGCGGTACAAAAAGCTGATGATAATGCTGTTCACACACACTGACTTACCGCTGCCGGTGGAACCGGCGATCAGCAGGTGGGGCATCTTGCACAGGTCGGCCACCTGGGCGTTGCCCGCAATATCCTTGCCCAGAGCAAGGGTCAGGGGCGAGGCGCTGCGGGTGTAGGCCTGAGATTCAAAGATTCCACGGATGCCCACCGGGCTGGATTTCCGGTTGGGCACCTCCACGCCCACGGCAGGCTTGCCGGGGATGGGGGCTTCAATGCGTACACCGGCTGCCGCCAGGTTCAGGGCGATATCGTCGGCCAGACCGGTGATCCGGCTGATCTTCACGCCTGCCAGGGGCTGCAGCTCGTACCGGGTAACCGAGGGGCCGCGGCAGATGTCCAGCACGCGGGTCTTCACGCCGAAGCTTTCCAGCGTACTCACCAGCAGCTCGGCGTTCTTTTTCAGCTCCGCCTCCACGCCCGGGTCCTCCGCCGACTCCATCACCTGGAACAGGTCCAGCGGCGGGTAGCGGTAGGCAGCGGGCTGCTCCGCAGGCTGTGCCAGAGCGGTTTCCGCCGGGGCGGCCGCCGGATTCAGCGGGCGCAGCGGCTCGCCATAGGAGTTGCCCATGGTCTGGCTGGGCTCCATGGCCTTGTGAATCAGGCTGTCCAACTCGGTGACGCTTGCAGCAGGCTGCTCCGGCTCCAGCGGAATCGGCTGATCCAGCTGGAAGGGCGGCTCGTCCGCATCGGAGGGCTCCGGTGCTTCGTCAAACCGCATCTCCCAGGCATAGTCCGGGCTGCTGCTGGGATAGGGCTCGAAGCCCACATCTGGGTCCTGCTGGGGCTCGTCCATGGGAATTTCGGTTTCGAATTCGCTGTGCTCCTCCGGCTCGGACCGGTCCAGGGGAGGAAACATGCCAAAGGTGCCGCCGGGACCCACCAGAGGCTCCTCCGGCTGGGGATCGGTCTCGGTGGTAACCACCGGGTCCGGCCCCAGATCAATGTCCACCTGGGGCTTGCGCCGGAACCGTTGGGCAAAGGCCTCCTGTTTCTGCTGGCGGGCGGCAGCTCGCTCCTGGGCGGCGGCGCGGCGCTCGGGCTCCCGGCGCAGCTGCTCTTCCTCCCAGGCTTCACGCTGCTCGCGAGCAGCATCCCGGTCAGCCCGCCAGTCACCCAGGTAGTCCTCTGCAATCTGCCACAGATCGCCCGGAGTCACGCCCATGTACCACATGACCATGGCAATGAGCATAATGACCAGCAGGATGTTTGCCGCCGGATGCCCACACAGCGCCAGCAGAGTGCCGCCGATGATGCCGCCCAAAAGGCCGCCGCCCAGCATACCCTGGCCGTTGGCATACAGCGCTGCGGTTGCCTCGCCGAAGCCCAGGCCCACCAGGTCGATTTTGGAGAATACCACCGCCGTGCCGCAGATGAGCATCATCAGAAGCAGGGACTTGGCGCAGCGGGCCCAGATGGGCCGCCCCAGCGCCACCAGCACCGCAATATAAAGCAATACCGGCCCCAGCAGATAGGTACACACGCCGAACACGCCGAACAAAACGCCCCGCAGCATGGCCCAGACCGACTGACCGGCCACCAAAGCCATGGCGATAAGCACAACGCCCAGGCAGAACAGCAAAATACTCCAGCTCTGGGCCACATCCGGCTGGCTGCGCCGCGAGCGGGAGCGGGTGGTTTTCGCGCCGCTTCTCGCGGCGGGTTTCTTCTTTTGTGCCATACGCTTTCTTTCCCTCGTTTATGTATTTCCGGCCCCCGGTTTCCATTCAAACCAGGGGCGCCGCGCACCTGGCGCGGGAAAATTTTCGGAACTTATCTATTGTAACATAAAACCATAGGTTTTAAAACCCAATTTATCGGACACTTTCTCCCCTCTCCTGACTTGCGCCGTTCTTCGCGCCGGTTCGGTTTTGTTCGATCTGGCGGTACAGGTAGTTCAGTGCGTCGCCCAGGCCGCCCAGCTCGTCGATCAAGCCCTCGGCCACCGCCTGCTCGCCGCCCAGCACGGTGCCCACATCCATCACCAGTTCGCCGGTGTGCATCATCAGCTCCAGAAAGCGCGCTTCGCTGATGTGGGAATGGTTCTTCACAAAGCCGGTGATGCGCTCCTGCATTTGTTCAAAGTAGCGCATGGTCTGGGGTACGCCCAGCACCAGCCCGGAATGGCGCACCGGGTGAATGGTCATGGTGGCAGTGGGCACGATAAAGCTCCGTTTTGCACTGACCGCCAGCGGAATGCCGATGGAATGTCCGCCGCCCAGCACCAGCGCCGCACTGGGCTTGGTCACCCCGCTGATCAGCTCGGCCAGGGCAAGGCCTGCCTCCACATCGCCGCCCACCGTATTCAAAATCACCAACAGGCCCTCGATCTCCGGGTCCTCTTCAATGGCCACCAGCTGGGGGATCACATGCTCGTAGCGGGTCACCTTCTGCTCCTGCCCGGCGCTCACATGGCCCTCAATCAAGCCGATTACTGTGAGGCAGTGGATAGCATGGCGGCCCTTGGTGCGGATCACTGAGCCGGTGTCCATCATAAAATCCTGTTCCAGCTTTTCCTGTTCCACCTGGGCGTCGGTGGGTTTCGGGGTATCGTTGTTCGGCATTGATCGCTTCGCTCCTTTTCTGCAACACCGTCCGGGGCATTCGCTGCTGAATTGTGCGGGGTTGCCTTTTGTTTTTTCTATCAGTTTGCACGAATTTTTTGTCTTTATGCCCGCACAGATGGCCTCGAGCCTCCAATTGGTTTGACAAGGCTTTCTGAATCCAGTATTATAAAGTATGGATATTTCCGCAAAGGGCCCAGTCGCGCCTTTTGCTCCTCTGCGGCACGGGGCAGGCCTGTGGCCCGCCCGTTGCCTCAAATCAATTCAAAAGACGGTGATGATAACATGAATCATTCTCAGGGAAAGGTCTCTCTGCCGGTGATCAAGCGGCTGCCCAAATATTACCGCTATATCAGCCAGATGCAGCAGAACGGCGTGGTAAAGGTCTCTTCCAGCGAGTTGGCCCGCATGATGGGCACCACTGCCAGCCAGGTGCGTCAGGATTTCAACTGCTTCGGCGGTTTCGGCCAGCAGGGAATCGGCTATAATGTGGATGTGCTGCTGCACGAGATCGGCCGGTTGCTGTTCGGCGAGGGCGAAAAGCTGCCCACCATTCTGGTGGGTGCAGGCCGTCTTGGCCGGGCGGTTTCCCGCTTTCTGACTACCGATACCAACGGCTACCACCTGCTGGCTGTGTTTGATGTGCAGCAGGAGCTGGTGGGCCAGGATCTGGACGGTATCCCCATCCACCACATTGATGAGCTGGAGTCCTTCTGTGCGGCTCACAAGCCCCAGGTGGCGGTGCTTTGCCTGCCCCGTGAGGGTGCGAAGGAGATTTCCGGCCGGCTGGTGGATCTGGGTATCCGCGGCTTCTGGAACTTCAGCCACTACGATCTGTCCATTCCCTATCCCAACGTGACGGTGGAGAATGCCCATCTGGGCGACAGCCTGATGAGCCTGGGCTACCGGCTGCGGAACGACTGAATCCCATAAAACAAAACAGCAGCCCGGCTGCGTGCTTACGCAGCCGGGCTGACTTTTGGCGAACGGGCGGCCCTTCGCTCCTTCGCTGTATGAAGAGGTTTGTGCAACACTATGGCAAAATTGTATTTTCGCTACGGCGCCATGAACAGCGGCAAAAGCACCGCCCTGATGCAGGTGGCCTATAATTACGAGGAACGCGGCATGCGGGTGCTGGTGATGAAGCCCAGCGTGGACACCAAGGGCGGCGACAAGCTGGTCAGCCGCCTGGGAGTGACCCGGCTGGTGGATATCGCCGTAACCCCCAAGCTGGATATTCTTGAGCTGGTGCGGGATCTGTTGACCCGCGCGCCCGCCCCGGCCTGCATCCTCACCGACGAGAGCCAGTTCTTCACTCCGGAGCAGGTGGAGCAGCTGCTGCGCATCACTGTGGAGCTGAACATCCCGGTGATCGCCTACGGCCTGCGCACGGATTTTTCCCTGAAGGGCTTCCCCGGCTCCACCCGCTTACTGGAGCTGGCCCATGCGGTGGAAGAGATGAAAACCATCTGCTTCTGTGGCCGCAAAGCCACCTGCAACGGCCGCAAGGTAAATGGCGAATTCGTCTTCGAGGGCGACCAGGTGGTCATTGACCAGGGCGGCGATGTGGAATACGTGAGCCTGTGTGCCCAGTGCTATTTCAAGGCACGGGACGATTTTTACCGCCGCCATCCCCGCATCACTGTTTAATCTCATAAGAAAAAAAACTCCCGAAAACCGGTATGGCTTTCGGGAGTTTTTCTTTTTACCGCAATTTACAGCACAACGCCCTTGACCAGCAGCGAAATGGTGCCGTCCGGCTCGTTGACGAACTCCACATAATCGTTATCACCCCGCAGCAGGCTGGTGGGGATCTTCATCTCGATGCCGCTCTCGGTCTTGATGGACTGGTATTCCATCCGCTTGATACGGGCGGGAGGCACCGACACCGTTTCCTCCAGGGGCAGATTTGCCTCCTCCAGCTCCTGGGTAAAGGACTCCACTGCCAGAGGAAACTGCTCCTCCAGCCGCTCCTTCACCCGCTGCACCTCCAGGCTGCCGTCACCGGCCACCGCCTCCTCACAGAGGATCGCCGCAATCTCGCTGTCGCTTTTCTGGTTGTCCTCATAGCTCTGGCGCACTGCCTGCGCTGCGGCGGTCTGCACCGTCTGCAGCTTGGCACGCTCGGGCTGGGCCTGGGTACTGCGCAGGATGCGCTCGGACAGATAGAAAATCTTCGCCCCATCCACCTCGTACTTTTTCTCCACCAGCTTGATGGAGCCATCGGTCATATCCACGATCACCGACTCATCCGGCTTGGAGCCGGCGGCGGGCAGCAGAGTGCGCTGCTTGATGAGAGCATTGTAATGCTGACCCTCCACCTGCTGGTAATAGTGGGCGTAGGCCGCCTTGTAGTTCATCTTCAGGATGGCGATGCTCTCGTGCCCATTGATGGAGCAGTAGACCACAATCAGGTCCGCGTTGGGAATGGCCGGACTGGTGCGCATCACCTGAAAGAATTCATCCGCCACCTGCTTGGAGCACTGCACGAAATCCTGATTGTCCAGCAGCAGAGAGGGGAAGGTGGATTCCGGCAGAAAGCTGCAGTTTTTCACCGCATCGTTGTAATAGGCCTTTTCCAGATGAGCCGCCAGATAGTCGGCGGTGTCGCCGTCCAGCTCCAGCAGGCGGTCGGAAAATACCGGCGCGCCGCCGCTGGAATCCAGCACATGCACAATGGCCTTGAAGATCTGTAGTTCCATGAAGATCCGTTCCTTTCGCTTGAGGTTCCTGTTTATTATAGCGGAAAAGCCGCCGTTTGGGTAGGGGCGCGCCCCTCTCTTTCGCCCTTCTCCGGCACGCAAAAACCGCCCGGAATTCAATCCGGGCGGTTTTTGCTGCTTGCTTTATGGAAAAAATTGAGAAGGAAACGTAAAGGAAGGAATCAATCGCGGCCTCGGCGCCAGATCACGACGCCGGCCACAGCAGCGGCGGCCACCACGGCCACGCCGATCACCACAGGCAGCACGCTCACCTTGGACTTCTCGGTCTGAGAAGCAGTGCTCTGGCTCTGGACCTGGCTCTCGCTGGCCTGGCTCTCAGCCTCGCTGGAGGCAGCCTCGCTCTGAGACTGGCTCTCCTCAGAGGTATCCTCGCTCACTGCGCTCTGGGAAGCAGATGCGGTGGGAGTCTTGCTGGTTGCAGTGGTACCAGGCTGAGCAGTTGCCCCGGCTGCAGTGCTGTTCTGGGTGGAGCCGGTCTGGTTGGAACCATTCTGGCTGCCGCCCGTGCTGCCATTGCTGCTGTTGTTGCCGTTGGAAGGCTGCTGCGTTGCCTCGGGCTTTTCGGTTGCCTCGGGCTTCTGGGTTGCTTCCGGCTTTTCGGTCACCTCAGGTTTCTGAGTTGCCTCAGGCTTCTGGGTCGCCTCGGGCTTCTGGGTCGCCTCAGGCTTTTCGGTTGCTTCCGGCTTCTGGGTTGCTTCCGGCTGCTCGGTAGGTTCAGGATCGGGGGACATTTCGCCCACGTTCACCGCCACCGTCTCTGCCTGCAGAGTCAGATCCTGCTTGGAGGAACCATTTCGCAGCAGAGTCAGGCCGGTTGCCAGCTCTTCACTGGGATTCTCGCCCCCGCTGGACAGACCGGTGGTAATGGACAGCTCCAGATATTCCCCTTCTGCTGCCTCCACCTGAATGGTGCCCAGGTCGGCCTCGTCATTGTGGAACAGGTTGCCGTTTGCACCGGCCACATAGATGGTGAGAATGTTCTGCTCCTGATCGTAACGGTAACGCTTCACGGTACCGGCCAGATCCTCACTGAAGGCAAAGCTCACATCGGCCTTCTCCAGAGAGCCGGCCACGGGGCTCAGCGTGAAGCTCATCTGCAGGGCATTTACGCCCTCGCCTGCACCGTCCTGCAGCTTCAGGGACACCTGGGCCCCTTTTCCGTCAGCAGCCTCCAGGCTGGCGGCCGCATCCGCGGCCGCCAACCCCTGCAGGGGCAGCGCCATGACCAAAACCGCAGCCCCGATCAGGCCTATGATTTTTTTGTTCATGTCTTACTCCTTTATGCTTGGCCCCGAAGCGGGGCTGTGCCAATTCTTACTTATCCCCGGAAATGGTGATGGAGGGCAGGCTCTCGGGTACCTGCACCCACAGGGAATCACTGACCAGACGCTGGCTCTGATTGGTGAGGGCGTCGTCCACACGGTAGAGCTCCACGCGGACCTTCTCAGGCAGAACCGCGTCGGGGCTGATCCAGTAGACCCAGCGGCCGTCGGAGGTGTTGCCCAGATCGCCCTTGTCCGGAACCGGAGCCAGGATGATCTGCTCGGCGCTGCCTTCGCCGTTGTCGCCGTAGCCCACGATCTTGCCGTCCTGATCGTAGACGATCACGGCGTTGTAGGCCGGGTTGCCCTTGTACTCGCCCACGAAGATCACGGAACCGGCCGGGATAAAGCCGTCGGTATGCTCGCTCTTTTCGTAGAGGCCCTGGTCGTAGATGTAGTCCTCAGCCAGGATGCCGATGCCGTCCTGCAGCATCTCCACGTTGTCGCCGGTGGGGCCCAGCACATCCAGCTCAGTGATGCTCACGGTCTGAGCGCCCTGGAAAATCAGGCGCAGAGCGGTGGCTCCGCTGGTGCGAATCCAGCCTTCGTCGTTCACCGCGTACACGGTGGTGGAGCCGGTGGTCTGCAGGCTCTCCACGCTCACAGGCACATCCACCCACTGGCCGTTCTCCTCCAGCTGCAGTGCCAGAGTGCCTGCGGGAATCTCGCCCGCGCCGCTCATCAGGGTGAACTTGAAGCCGGTCACATCCAGCTCCTTGCCGAACTCTACCTCGATCATCGGGTCGCTGCCCTCAGCGGTGCCGGTGTAGGTGGTGCTCAGGCTGTCGTCGAAGGCCAGGCCGATGGCGGACTTCACGGTGGCGTGGTCATGGGCGCCGGGGTCAAAGCCGGCATCCGGGTCCTGCTCGTCGTGATCCACCTCGGTGTCCTGCTCCGAGGTCATGTTGGTGGTAACGGTCCAGGCGCTCTTGTCCTGGCTGCCGTCGTGGCTGATCTTGATCGCCTCCAGAGAAACCGCCTGGGCGTAATCCAGGTACTGGTCCACGGGAACGATCTGGTAGGTGAAGGCACGGTTGTTGATGGTGGTCACCGTATCAGTGAAGCTGGCCGCGCCGTTCTCGTCCGCCAGCACGAAGCCGACGGTCTCATTGGTCTCCTTGCCGCCGGAGATGGAGATACGATTGATCTCATAGCCCAGCAGGCTGGCGGAGGCATTCTCCGGGTTGATGGTCAGGCTGACCTGATTCTGGGCCAGACCGTTGGCGCCGTTGCCCTGGGTCAGGGTCACATTTGCGGCGCTGATCACGCTCTGATCCTTCAGGCTCTGGCCATCGGGATTCTGGATGCGGTAGCTCTGGGCCGAGTCGTTCACGTAGTAGATGGCACGGGTCTCGGGCTCGAACTGGCTCACATACTGGGTGGTCTCATCGTTGGCTACCAGACCCCAGCGCAGGAAGAACTCGCTCAGGTCCTTCTGGGCGGCCGCACTGGCCAGCCGGATGATGTTCTGCTCGGAGCCACCATCCAGCTTCAGGGCAACGCCATTGGGAGCGGGTGCCTTGGAGGGAGTGCGGGAGTAGGTATCCACCCGGGCAAAGAACAGATTGTTGAAGACTTCCTGCTCGGTATCGAAGGTCTTGTAGGGGTAGTAGTTGTCGTAGGCCAGACGCAGCTGCCAGTACATGGCCAGCTGCAGGAACACGTCGCTGGCGCGGCCGATGGTGCCGCTGGTCACCTTGTCGTACACGGCGCTGTAGCCAAAGCGCACACCGCTCGTGCCGTAGGTCGCCAGCTGAGCGAAGTAGTTGTTGGTTACCTCGGCAATGGCGTAGCTGAACTGGTTGATGTCGTGGCCGATCTCGTGACCGATGCCCCAGCCGAACAGATCGCCGGACAGGTAAGCACCGTTCTCGTCAGCCTGCAGGGTCTTGCCCTGCACCACGCCGGGCACAGAGCCCCAGCCGATGCCGATGTGGTTGCCCGCCGCGTACATGAACGCACCGGCGAACATGCGCATGTAACGGATGTTCAGATGCTGGCTGGGCACACGGTTGATGGCCTCAGCCGCATTTTCGGTCAGACCCTTGTGCTGATAGAACAGCTCCATGGTCTGATCCATGGCCAGCATGGAGTCGTTCAGGCGCTGGGCCTTCTCGGCGGTGGTGCCGCTGCCCAGACCCGCCAGCACCTGCTGGGCAGACAGGGAGAACAGCATATGGTCGCCCATCAGCTCGGTTGCGCCCAGGATGCACTCCTCTTCGTTGTACTCGTAGTTTACGTTGGCGTTGCTGCTGCCGGCATGCTCCTGCTCGTGCAGCTCTTCCAGACCGGCCACATAGGTCTCCAGCTCTTCCACGTAAGCCTCGGTCAGAGCCAGGCGCTGGGCCTCGTCCTCAATGCCGTACAGATCCAGCATGGGGATGGTGGTACCGCCCGCCACGCGCACGCCGTACTTGCTGGTCTTGTTGCTGGCGGCGTAGTACACATACAGGGAACCGCCGCGCTCGAAGTCCTTGCTCACGATGGCAGGGATGGTGAAGGTGTTCTCGCCCACCTTCAGCCGGCCGATCTGCTTCATGAAGTTGCCGGACTCGGCGTTGTACTGGGTGGCCACCAGGTACAGATCGGTGTTGGTGCCGGTCTGCAGATCCGGGTTGCCCACGTAGATGGTGATCTCCTCACCGGCAGCGGCGGTCACGCCCAGGGGCTGCCAGGGGTTCAGGCCGGTGAAGCCCAGGCTGTTGTCCGCATAGCCGCTCACGTTGGCGCCCATGGCCTTGACGTGCTGTACGGGACGCAGGCTGCTGCTGTTGGCCAGCAGGTCGGCCGCGGTGTCCAGCTCACGCTTGAGCTGGGTGTAGTTGGGATGCAGCTCATTGCTTGCCGCATCGGGGGTGTTCAGGCGGGCATACAGCGCGTCGATCACGCTCTGATCCACATCCTCCCGCAGGGTGGTGTGGTAATCGTCCGCATACAGGGCCATGATGTCTTCGTAGATGCTGTCGTAACCGTAGAAACGCAGCTCGCCGATCTTCATGGCACGGATCCAGCCGGTGTTGGTGCAGATCTGGATCTGATCGGTGGTGATCTTGGTACCGAAGTCAATGTAAATGTGACGGCGGCCGTTCTCATCGGTGCGGGCATTGGTGCGCAGGCCGGTGATCTCCTTCAGGGAGCCGGTCTCCTGGTCACGATACCACACGCGAATGCTGTTGATGGCGCCGTTCTCCGGCTCGGCAAGAGCCATGGCACCAAACTCGTAGCTGCCGTCAAAGGTGACGCGCAGGCCGCGGTTGCTGGTGTTGCCGTAGGAAACGCCGTCGTCCCAGTCGCCCACATAGTAGTAGGAGGACTGATCGCCGTCCACCACGCCCAGCCCGCTGTTGCTGCCAGCCGCATCCAGCGGGCTGTTCACCATCATGTTGGTGCCGCGCATGGTGGTCACGCTCTGGATGTGAGCGGTGAGCTGGCCGGCACCGTTGGAGGTGTTGATCAGCTTGTAGGAGGGCATCCAGGCAGGCTGCAGGCTCAGGGTCTTGGCCAGCGCCGGAATGGCGTTGGGGCCGTCGCCCAGCTCGTTGGTACCGTATACGGTGACCTCATACTCCGCGTTCTCTTCCAGATTGTCGATCTTGTAGCTGTTGGCGGCAATGTTCTTTGCTGCCACAGTGTATTCTGCATCTGCATCGCTCTTCTTGCGGTACAGTACGGTGTAGCTGTCGGTGTCGTCCATGTCCTTCCAGTGCAGGCTGATGGAACGGTACCCGCCGGTGGCTTCCAGATTATCGGGAGCCGCGGGCATTTTCTCCACCACCGGCTTCACGGTGATGGGCTCGCAGTAACCACTGGACCACTCGCCGTTCAGAGACTGAACCTGCACGGTGTAATCCTTGCCGTTGACCAGCTTGCTGCCGTTCAGGCTGTCCACCAGCAGCTGGTTGGAGGTGGTGCGGATGGTTGCGGTCACGTTGCCGCTGGAATCCTTGACCGGACCGGTGATCTTGACCTCATAGGCGGTCACGTTCACAGCGGGCTTCCAGGTCAGCAGGAAGGCCTTGTCGGAACCGGTACCGCTCAGGCCGGTGGGAATGTCCAGCTCAGGTTCGGGGATACGGTTCTCCATGCCGTTCAGGAACTCAACCTTGGAAATCTCAGCCAGGCTGTTGCTCTGGGTGGCGGTAATGGTCAGGGTGATCTTCTTCACCGCGACCTGCTTGCCGAAGTTGATCTCCAGGGTACCATCCGCCTTACGGGTGGCGGTGGCGGAGGTGGTGAACAGGCTGAACAGGGAGATGCCGCGGGCCTTCTGCTCCTCGATCTGCACCTGCATGGTCTGCTCTTCGCCGTTCTCGTCCACATAAGTAACATCAACGGTACCGGCGGTCACCGCGCCCTCGCTCTCGGCGGGAGCCTGGATGGTCATACCGTCCATCTTGGGCAGCTGATCCGCAGTCACAGTCTCATCATCGCCAGCGAAGTTGAAATCCACCGCGATGGGGTTCTGCTCGCTGATCTCGCCGGTGGTTTCCAGCTTGACGCCGCCGTTGTCGTTCACCAGATCCTCCAGGCTGCCGCTGGTCACAGTAACGGTATCACTCACCTGGGGCTTGGCCAGATTATCGGCCACACGGGTCTGCACGGTGGAGTACACATCCCCCACCTGGGTCTGATCCTTGGTCAGGTTGGCGGCCAGCAGCTGCAGGTCCGCCAGATCCACCTCACCACTGCCGTCCAGGTCGGCCAGGCCGCCCTGAACGCCGTGCTGGATGGCATTCACAATGGTGTCGGCGTCGGTCTCGCTCAGCACGCCGTCGCCGTCGGCATCGCCCACGCGCAGCACGCCGGGATGAGCCGCACTGCCATAGCCGGACAGCTCGCCGGTGTACAGGGTCAGCTCGCTGTACATGTTCTGGCTCACTTCCAGGGACTGGCTGTAGCTGGCGAAGCCGGGAGCGGAGATCACTACCTCGTAGCTGCCAGCCTCCAGACCGGTGCCGCTGAGCTTCACCTGGGAAGCGCCGCCCTCACCGTTCTGCTTCAAAGTGCCGCTGGTCTGGGCCACGTTCTCGCCGTTCCGGTAGAGGGTCATGGTGAAGCTCACGTCCCGATTCAGCGTCATTGCCGCACTGATCACGGCATTCACGCCGCCGTTGGGAACCACTTCGGTGGGCTCCTCCACTTCATCCAGAGTTTCCTGCTCCTCTTCTTCCGCCAGAAGTTCCTCATCCAGCAGCTCAGCTTCTTCCTGAGAAGCGGCTTCGCTGGAGGATGCCTCTTCTGAAGCAGCCTCGCTGGAAGCAGCCCCGCCGGAAGCATTCTCGTCGGAAACGAGCTCCTCAGAAGAGGCCTCTTCGGAAGTGCTCACTTCAGAGGAAGCTTCGCCGGAGGTGCTCTCCTCAGCAACAACTTCCTCAGGAGCTGCCTCTTCGGAAGTACTCTCCTGGGAGGTGGCCTCTTCGGTCACAACGGTCTCGGGATCGGTCTCGTCCGGCTGCTGGCTGGCAGGCTCGCCGGTTTCCTCTTCAGAGCCGGTCACCTGCACCACCGATACGCTGTTCTGAGCGTCCGCAGCCGCCACAGCAGGCAGAAATGCCTGGGTCGCAATGGTGGCCATCATAGTGAACGCCAGCAGATAGGCAATGATCGATTTCATGGTTCGCTTGCTCATCCTTTCGTTGGAATTTCTCCATAGATTATCTATGCTCATCCCCAGCTCCCGAAGGAGCCTGGTTCTCTCAGCAGGCACTATTATATCAGTCACAAAAAGCTTTTTCAATATTTTTACTTTCAAAATCGTTACCAAATCATTTTTTCAGCTTTTTGCAACAAAACCTTGAATTTCCAGGCGTATATCCGGCATAATTTCCACAAATCCGGTAGAATTTAAATCAGAAAGCCCTCGCCAAAAAAGTCACAAAAACAACCGCTCTTGTATCTTCAAACAAAAAGCGGACCGTCTTTTCGAAAAAACGAAAAGACGGTCCGTTTCATTAGATTCTTCTTTCCTGCAGCATACGGCTCAGCTGCTGCAGGCGGGGCAGCGCATATTCCAGAAAGCCCTGGTAGGCGGAGCAGAACCCATTGCGGGGCTCGGGTCCCGTGACCGGCTCCCAGTTGCGGCGGCATCCGCCCCGGCACAGGGCGAACCATTTGCAGCCCTTGCAGCTCTCCTTGATACGGGCGGAGGTCTCCACAAAGGCCAGCTCCTGGCGGCGGCGCTCGATGGTCTCGAAGTCGTCGGTCACAAAATTGCCCAGACGGTATTCATCCATCATATAAAAGTCACAGGGGTAGACACTGCCGTCCGCCTCCACCACAAACTGCCGCCCGCATACCCCGCGCATCTCACAGGCCTCGGGCATCTGGCCGTTCAGAATGGCCAACAGGTTGAAGAAGTAGCGGTTGTATTGCAGGTTGCCCCGCATCGCCTGCTGGTACCACTGGTCAAACAGCAGCTTCAGGTGCTGCTCAAAGTCCTTTGCCGTGAGGGAGTAGGGCGTCTGTGCCCCCTCCTCCCAGGGGTCCAGGCAGGGAATGTACTGCTGGTAGGCAAAGCCGTTGCGCTGGAAAAATCCATAGATCTTGCCGGTGCTGCGGGCTGCCTGGCGGGTAACCACCGTCAGGATGTTAAACTCCACCTTGTGCTTCTGCAGCAGCTGGATGGCGTGCATCACCCGGTTGTAGGTTCCCTTCCCCTGCGCGTCCACCCGGTTGGCGTCGTGGATCTCCTTGGGCCCATCCAGCGAGATGCCCACCAGAAAATGATTGCGGGCAAAGAATTCCGCCCAGGCCTCGTCGATGGCATAGCCGTTGGTCTGCAGACTGTTTTCGATGGTCACCCGGTTCACATTCCACTTTTTCTGAAATTCCAGAGCCTGCTCAAAAAAGGAAAGCCCGGCCAAGGTGGGTTCGCCGCCCTGATACACAAAGCTGCAGCTGCCCTGGGCAAAGGCCAGCACCCGCTTCACGATGGCTTCCAGGGTATCCGGCTGCATAATACCGTAGCTCTCAGTAGTTCGACGGACCATTTCGTCCGCGTAAAAACAGTAGCGGCAGCGCATGTTGCACAAACCGGAGGCGGGCTTCAGCATCACAGTGATCGGGGGCATGGGAGGTTCCTCGCTTTCCATTCATTGCTTTCTATTATACTCCACCGGCAAAATCCCGCGCAAGCCGCCGGGGCCGTAAATGCTTTTGCCTGGCAAAAAGCCCGCCGCTTGAGAATCCATCCCAAGCGGCGGGCTTTTACTTATTTATATAAGGAGGATGCGCAAACGACTTAAACCTTCTTTACACCCAGGGTGACGGTCTCGCCGTTTACATCCCACTCCTTCACGTAACCGTCGGTGCTGCCGGTAACCACAGCGTCGGCCAGAACGTCGGAGGCGATGGAGTCCTTGTTGGCTTCCATCAGAGCGGTGATCTTGTCGTTGCCCATGGCGTAAGCGGTGATGTGGTCCTCCACATTGAAGCCCGCTTCCTTACGCATGGTCTGCAGCTTGCTCACCAGCTCGCGCACGAAGCCTTCCTCCACCAGCTCGGGGGTGAGCTCGGTGTCCAGAGCAACGGTGACCTTGGCATCCTCCACTGAGAAGTACCGCTCGCTGCGGGTCATCTCGATGAGCAGATCCTCCTCGCCCAGCTTGATCTCGCCGGTGGAGAGGGTCAGGGTCAGGGTGCCGGTCTCATCCAGCTCCTTCTTGGCGGCGGGGCCGTTCAGGTTGGCCAGCAGGTTGCGGATCTCGCCCAGCTGCTTGCCGTACTTGGGTCCCAGAGTCTTCAGCTGAGGCTTGAAGGTGTAGTTGGTGAACATGGACATATCATCGGTGAAGGTGACCTTCTTCACGTTCAGCTCGTCCTCGATGATCTCCACATAGTACTCACTCAGCTTCTCGTCGGCCTTTACGAACATCTCGGCCAGGGGCTGACGGTTCTTGCGGTTTGCACCGTTACGGGCGGAGCGGCCCAGCACAACGATGTCCAGCACCAGGTCCATGTCGCGCTCCAGATCGGCGTCCACAAAGCTCTCGTCCACCACGGGGAAGTCGCACAGATGCACGCTTTCGGGAGCGGACTCGTTCACGCTACGCACCAGGTTCTGGTAGATGCTCTCGGCCATGAAGGGGATCATGGGAGCGGCCGCCTTGCAAACGGTCTCCAGAGCGGTGTACAGGGTCATGTAGGCGTTGATCTTATCCTGCTCCATGCCCTTGGCCCAAAAACGCTCACGGCTGCGGCGCACATACCAGTTGGACAGATCGTCCACAAACTCCTGCAGGGCGCGGGCGGCCTCGGGGATGGCGTATTGGTCCAGCTCGGTGTCCACGGTCTTGACCATGGTGTTCATCTTGGACAGAATCCAGCGGTCCATGACGGACAGCTTGTCCTTCTCCAGGGTGTACTTGGTGGGATCGAAGTTGTCGATGTTGGCGTACAGGATAAAGAAGGCGTAGGTGTTCCACAGGGTGCCCATGAACTTGCGCTGACCCTCCTGCACGGCCTTGCCGGAGAAGCGCTTGGGCAGCCAGGGTGCGCCCGCGGTGTAGAAGTACCAGCGGATGGCGTCGGCGCCGTAGGTGGCCAGAGCGTCGAAGGGATCGACCGCGTTGCCCTTGGACTTGGACATCTTCTGGCCGTTCTCGTCCTGCACGTGGCCCATAACCACAACGTTCTTGAAGGGAGCCTTGTTGAACAGCAGGGTGGAGATGGCCATCAGAGAGTAGAACCAGCCACGGGTCTGGTCCACGGCCTCGGAAATGAAGTCGGCCGGGAAGCGGCTCTCGAACACTTCCTTGTTTTCAAACGGATAGTGGTACTGAGCAAAGGGCATGGAACCGGAATCGAACCAGCAGTCGATTACTTCCGGCACACGCTTCATCTGCTTGCCGCAGTCCGGGCAGGTGATGGTCACCGCATCGATGTAGGGGCGGTGCAGCTCGATGTCGTCCGGGCAGTTGGGAGACATCTTCTTGAGCTCCTCGATGCTGCCGATGGAGTGACGGCAGCCGCACTCACATTCCCAGATGTTCAGCGGGGTGCCCCAGTAGCGATTGCGGCTGATGCCCCAATCCTGCACGTTCTCCAGCCAGTCGCCGAAGCGGCCCTTGCCCAGAGAGGCGGGTACCCAGTTTACGGTGTTGTTGTTGCGGATCAGGTCGTCCTTCACCGCGGTCATCTTGATGAACCAGGAGTCTCTTGCGTAGTAGATCAGCGGGGTATCGCAGCGCCAGCAATGGGGGTAGCTGTGCTCGAAGACAGGGGCGCTGAACAGCAGGCCGCGGGTCTCCAGGTCGATCAGCACTTCCTTGTCGGCCTTTTTGCAGAACATGCCGGCCCACTTGGTCTCCTTGGTCATGCAGCCCTTGGCGTCCACCAGCTGCACGAAGGGCAGGCCGTACTTGCGGCCCACGTTGGAGTCGTCCTCACCGAAGGCGGGAGCGATGTGAACAATGCCGGTACCGTCGGTCAGGGTGACGTAGCTGTCGCAAGTCACATACCAGCACTTCTCCTTGGGAGAAACGAAGTCGAACAGGGGCTCGTACTCCTTGTACTCCAGATCCTTGCCCTGGTAGCTCTCCAGCACGGTGTAGCTGCCCTCGCCCAGCACGGTATCGGCCAGAGCCTGGGCGATGTAGTACACGGTGCCGTCCTCGTTCATCTTGACCTTCACATAGGTCTCCACCGGGTTCACACACAGAGCCACGTTGGAGGGCAGGGTCCAGGGGGTGGTGGTCCAGGCCAGGATGTAGGCGTCCTCGCCCTTGGCCTTGAACTTGGCAATGGCGCTGCGCTCCTTCACGTCCTTATAGCCCTGGGCAACCTCGTGGCTGGACAGGGGGGTTCCGCAGCGGGGGCAGTAGGGCACGATCTTGAAGCCCTTGTACAGCAGGCCCTTTTCCCAGATCTGCTTCAGCGCCCACCACTCGGACTCGATGAAGGTGTTGTCGTAGGTCACGTAGGGGTCATCCATATCGGCCCAGAAGCCGACGGTGCCGGAGAAATCCTCCCACATGCCCTTGTATTTCCAGACGCTCTCCTTGCACTTCTCGATGAAGGGCTCCAGGCCGTACTGCTCGATCTGCTCCTTGCCGTCCAGGCCCAGCAGCTTCTCCACTTCCAGTTCAACGGGCAGGCCGTGGGTATCCCAGCCGGCCTTGCGGGGCACCTGATAGCCCTTCATGGCACGGTAACGGGGGATCATATCCTTAATAACGCGGGTCTCCACATGGCCGATGTGGGGCTTGCCGTTGGCCGTGGGGGGGCCGTCGTAGAACATGTAGGTCGGCCCTTCCTTGCGGGAATCGATGCTCTTCTCAAAGATGTGACGTTCCTTCCAGAACTTGAGCACGTCCTTCTCGCGGTCAACGAAATTGAGATTCGGGTTTACTTTCTCGTACATCTTAAATCTCGTCCTCCTTGTTTTTCCGCCCTTCGGGTCGGAAAGCGGTGCATTTCCTATTTCAGAAAGCCCATACAAAAACAACAGAAAAAGCCTTCGCCCCTGCAAACAGGGCGAAGGCTTTGCGCTTTCGTTGTACCACCTATTGCTGTGTACCATCATACACGCTCCCCATAACGGAGGGATGCCGGCGGCGCCTACTGTGAGTTCAGCCCGCAGCTCCGGAGTGATCTTCGGCGGGGTGCTACTGGCGCGGGGCTCACACCCTCCCCCGCTCGCTTGGTCGTTCACACCGGGCTTACTGTCTCCATCACAGCTGTTCTCTGTGTCTTTGTTAACAGTTACACTTATATCATATGCGGCGGCAAAAGTCAAGGCCGGAGCAATGATTGCCCCGGCCTTTTTCGGTTTGATTAGTAATTCTCGCAGCGCATTTCGAAGAAGCTCTGAGCGTAGCCGCAGACCGGGCACACCTCGGGAGCCTTCTTGCCCATGACCAGATGGCCGCACACACGGCACTCCCACATGGTCAGCTCGCCCTTCTCGAATACCTGCTGCATCTCCACATTTTTCAGCAGACGGCGGTAGCGCTCTTCGTGGCTCTTCTCGATGGCGGCCACCTTGCGGAACTTCTCGGCCAGCTCGGGGAAGCCTTCCTCTTCGGCGTCTTTGGCGAAGCGGTCGTACATGTCGGTCCACTCGTAGTTCTCACCCTCGGCAGCGGCCAGCAGGTTGTCGGCAGTGGAGCCTAGGCCGCCCAGGGCCTCGAACCACAGGCGGGCGTGCTCCTGCTCGTTGCGAGCGGTCTTGCGGAAGACCTCGGCCAGCTGCTCGTAGCCCTCGCGCTGGGCTACCTGAGCAAAGTAGGTGTACTTGCCGCGGGCCTGGCTCTCACCGGCAAAGGCCTCGCGCAGATTCTGCTCAGTCTTGGTACCGGCATAGCGGCTGCCGGACTTGGGCTCCTCGATCTTCTCAAACACCGAAGCGGGCTTGCGGCAGCGGGGGCAGGTAAAGTCCTCGGGCAGAGGGCCTTCATGAATATAACCACATACAGTGCAACGCCATTTTTCCATTGTTATTTCCTCCATATTCGTTTCATGTTTCTGGCAAGCATCGCCTGACGGCTCATGCGGTGCTGCCGCTTGATTCTTTCATTGTTTTGTTGGTGCGGCTTCGTTTCCGTGGTTTAATGATAACACTTCCTATTTATCTTGTCAACCCATAAATAGGAAGTGTTATCATTTATTTTTTCGGGAACAAAAAAGCCCCCGCAGCAAAGCTGCAGGGGCAAAAGGAATCAGAACAAACGGGGGCGTGGTGCATAGCTGGTGTGCAGAATATGGTGCGCCTTTTCGCTGCCCGGCTCGCCCAGAAATTCCGCATAGACCTGCTGGACCAGCGGGTTCTCGTGGCTGCGGCGCAGCACACTGGCCTCGTCCTGGTCATACAGGGCCTTGGCACGCAGGGCGCGGATGTCGGTGAAGTTGCGCACCGGGGCGGGCTGGATGGGCTGACCGCCGCCGTTGACGCAGCCGCCGGGGCAGGCCATAACCTCGATCATGTCGTACTGCTTTTCCCCACGGCGCACCATCTCCAGCACCTTGCCCGCGTTGGCGGTGCCGCTGACCACGCAGACCCGTAGGGTGAGTCCGGCCACCTGGTATTCCGCCTCCTTGATGGCATCGGTGCCGCGCACCTGGGTGAATTCCACCGGCTCCACCTTTTCGCCGGTGAGGGTCTCCACCGCGGTGCGCAGGGCTGCCTCCATCACGCCGCCGGTGGCGCCGAAGATGTGGCCCGCGCCGGTGGCCTGACCCATGGCCGGGTCGAAGTCCTCATCCGGCAGATCCAAAAAGCGCAGGCCGCTGCGGTGTATCATCCGGGCCAGCTCGCGGGTGGTGATGGCCACATCCACATCCGGGATACCGTCGCCCGCGGCGCTCTGGTCCGGGCGGCCGATCTCGAACTTCTTGGCGGTGCAGGGCATCACCGACACGCAGTAGATGTTTCTGGGGTCCAGCCCCATCTTTTCCGCGTAGTAGGTTTTGCTCAGCGCGCCGAACATCTGCTGCGGGCTCTTGCAGCTGGACAGGTTGGGAATGAAATCCGGGTGGAAGGTCTCGCAGTATTTGACCCAGCCGGGGCTGCAGCTGGTGATGAGCGGCAGCTTGCCTCCGTTCTTCACCCGCTCCAGGAACTCGTGAGCCTCCTCCATGATGGTCATGTCGGCGGCAAAGTCGGTGTCGAACACGCCGTCAAAGCCCAGGCGGCGCAGCGCCGCCACCATCTTGCCCTGCACATTGGTACCGATGGGCAGGCCGAACTCCTCGCCCAGAGCCGCGCGCACACTGGGCGCGGTCTGTACCACCACATGGCGGGTGGGATCGTCCAGCGCAGCCCATACCTTTTCGGTGTCGTCCCGCTCCACCAGGGCGGCGGTGGGGCAAACCGTGATGCACTGGCCGCAGCCGATGCAGGTGGAGTCCGCCAGCTTGCCCTCGAAGGCGCAGGCGATGTGGGTATTGAAGCCGCGCTCCACCACATTGATCACGCCCACGCCCTGGTTCTCGGCGCAGGTGGAAATGCAGCGGCGGCAGATGATGCACTTGGAGCTATCCTTCACCAGGTGCGGGGCGCTGTCGTCGTCCTGCCGCTCGGGCAGAACGCCCTCAAAGGCATTGGATTTGTCCACGCCGTACTGCTTGCACAGCCGCAGCAGCTCACAGTCGCCGTTGCGCACGCAGCTCATGCAGTCCTGGTTGTGGATAGAGAGAATCAGCTCCAGATTCATCTTGCGGGCGTTCTGCACCCGCTTGGTGTTGGTGAATACCTCCATGCCCTCGCTCACCGGGTAGACACAGGCGGGCAGCAGGTTCTTTGCGCCCTTTACCTCCACCACGCAGACCCGGCAGGCGCCGTTCACCCGCTTGATCTCCTTTAAGTAACAAAGGGTGGGGATGGTGATGCCCACTTCGTGGGCCGCCTCCAGAATGGTGGAGCCCTCCGGCGCCTGGCAGGGCACATTGTTGATCTTCAAATTTACCATATTCATAATTGCCGTGTGCCCTCCTTAGCCTTTGCTGATGGCGCCAAAGCGGCAGGTATCCATGCAGGCGCCGCACTTCACGCACTTGTTGGTGTCGATGCTGTGGGGGTTGCGCACACTGCCCATGATCGCGTCCGCCGGGCAGTTACGGGCGCACAGGGTGCAGCCGCGGCACTTGTCCGGGTCGATCTTGTACACCAGCAGCGCCTTGCAGACGCCCGCCGGGCAGCGTTTGTCCTGGATATGGGCCAGGTATTCCTCCCGGAAATACTTCAGGGTGGACAGCACCGGATTGGGTGCGGTCTGGCCCAGGCCGCACAGGCTGTTGTTCTTCACGAACTCGGCCAGCTCCTCAATGCGTTCCAGGTCCCGCATGGTGCCGTTGCCGCTGGTGATCTTCTCCAGCAGCTCCAGCAGCCGTTTGGTGCCCACCCGGCAGGGGGTGCACTTGCCGCAGCTTTCGTCCACGGTAAATTCCAAAAAGAACTTGGCGATGTCCACCATGCAGGTGTCCTCGTCCATGACGATCAGACCGCCGGAGCCCATCATGCTGCCGATCTTGCTCAGAGAATCGTAGTCGATGGGAGTGTCGATCAGCTCGGCGGGGATGCAGCCGCCGGAGGGGCCGCCGGTCTGGGCCGCCTTGAACTTCTTGCCGTCCGGGATGCCGCCGCCGATCTCCTCCACGATCTCCCGCAGGGTGGTGCCCATGGGAACCTCCACCAGGCCGGTATTGTGGATCTTGCCGCCCAGGGCGAACACCTTGGTGCCGGGGCTGTTTTCGGTGCCCATGCTGCGGAACCACTCGGCTCCGTTCAGGATGATCTGGGGAATGTTGGCGTAGGTCTCCACGTTGTTCAGGATGGTGGGCCGGCCGAACAGCCCCTTCTTGGCCGGGAAGGGCGGACGGGGCCTCGGCTCGCCCCGGTTGCCCTCGATGCTGGTCATCAGGGCAGTCTCCTCGCCGCAGACGAAGGCGCCCGCGCCCAGCTTGATCTCGATGTCAAAGTTAAAGCCGCTGCCGAAGATGTCCTCGCCCAGCAGGCCGTAGTCCCGGGCCTGGTTGATGGCGATCTGCAGCCGTTTTACCGCGATGGGATATTCCGCGCGCACATACACATAGCCTTTGTCGGCTCCGATGGCATAGCCAGCAATGGCCATGGCCTCGATCACCGCATGGGGATCGCCCTCCAGCACACTGCGGTCCATGAATGCGCCCGGGTCGCCCTCGTCCGCGTTGCAGCAGACGAATTTTTTCACCTTGCCCCGGTCGGCGCAGGCCAGCTGCCATTTGCGTCCGGTGGGGAAACCGCCGCCTCCCCGGCCCCGCAGGCCGGAATCCAGCACCGTCTGGATCACATCGTCCGGCGTCATTTCAGTGAGTGCCTTCCCCAGCGCCGCATAACCGTCAAAGGCGATGTATTCCTCGATGTTTTCCGGGTTGATCACGCCGCAGTTGCGCAGCGCCACCCGCTTCTGCTTTTTGTAAAAGCCGGTCTGGTCCAGGCTTTTGATCCGCTCGCCGTCCACCGTTTCGTCGAACAGCAGGCTGCGCACCGGACGGCCCTTGAGCAGGTGCTCGGTCACGATCCACTCCACGTGCTCTTCCTTCACCCGGCTGTAGAAGCTGCCCTCCGGGTAGATCACCACAATGGGGCCCAGGGCGCACAGGCCGAAGCAGCCAGTGCGTACCACCTTGACCTCGCTGTCCAGACCGTGGCGCTCCAGCTCCCGTTCAAAGGCCGCGGCGATTCGGTCGCTGCCGGACGAGGTGCATCCGGTGCCGCCGCAGATCATCACATGATTTCTGTACACTGTGCCGCGCCCCCTTTCACTTGGTCAGCGAACCGATGGTGTATTCCTCCACCGGCTCGCCGTCCATCAGATGGTGATGCACCATGCGGATGGCCTTTTCCGGGGTCATCTTCACATAGGTCACCTTTTCCTTGCCCGGCTCATATACCTCCACCACCGGCTCATACTGGCAGATACCGATGCAGCCGGTCTGGGTGACCTGCACACCGGCCACGTTCTCCCGGGCCAGCTCCTCCACAATGGCGTTCAGCACCGGCCTTGCACCGGCGGAGATGCCGCAGGTGGCCATGCCCACCACCACACGAATGGTATTGCTGTCGCTCTCGCGGGTATTCACGGTCTGGCGCATCCGGTCCCGGATGGCCTCCAGCTCTTTCAGACTTTTCATGGGTTCGTTTCACTCCTTTTCCAGCAGGGGGGCGCTGTTTTCCTCGATGTATTCCCGGAGGAACAGTGCCACTTCGGGCTGTGCCAGAGACACACCGCCCAGAATCTGTTTGATCTCGCGGCTGTTTACCGCGAAGCTTTGGTCGTTCACATGCAGCTCGTAGCAAAAGTCCCGCTCAGGGTTTGCCTGCATCAGGGCGGAGATGGTGCCCGCCATATCACCCAGCGGGGGGCGGTCGATGTGGGAAAGGCCGAACCAGGCGGTGACCCGTGTTCCCTTGCCCGGCGCGCTCTCGATGGCCACGTCGCCTCCGGTAAGCTGGGCGGTCAGCCGCAGCAGCGGCAGGCCAAGGCCCACCTTGCGGGTGGTGCGGCTGGTATAGAAGGGGTCCAGCGCCGCCCGGGCCTGCTCCTCAGTCATGCCCCGGCCGTCGTCCTCCACGGTCAGCTCCAGCCGGTCGGCGGCGGTGTCCATCCTTAAAAGGATGCGGGTATTTGCCGCCCCGGCGGCCACCGCGTTCTGGGCGATGTCCATCACATGCATGCTCAGCTCCTGCATGGCCGCTTACTCGTACTTGGCCAGAATGGCGTCCAGCTCGGCGTCCTCGCCGGTGAGACGGCCGTACACGTCGTCGTTCACCATCATCACCGGGGCCAGACCGCAGGCGCCCACGCAGCGGCAGCTGTCCAGACTGAACTTGCCGTCCGGTGTGCATTCTCCGTCGCCAATGCCCAGCTTCTCCTGCAGCTTCTCATACAGCTTGCCGCTGCCCTTTACATAACAGGCAGTGCCCAGGCAGACGCTCACCCGGTAGCGCCCCTGGGGCACCAACCGGAACTGGGAATAGAAGGTGGCCACGCCGTAGACCTCGGCCAGCGGGATGCCCAATGCATCCGCCACCATGCGCTGCACCTCAATGGGCAGGTAGCCGTAGATCTCCTGGGCCTTCTGCAGAGCAGGCATGGTCACGCCGGGCATATCCTTGTGCTGGTCCAGCCATTCCGTGAGCTGCTGCTCCTGTTCGGGGGTCCCTGCGAAGGGCAGGGTGGAAAAACGCCTCATGTTGGGTATCCCTCCGTTTTCTGTTTTTTCGCGGGGCCCGGGATAATTTTGAGTCCGGGCGACCGCCTGTATCGTTTACTCAGTGGTATCATTGTAACACAAAATTGCCCGTTTTCCTATAAATTTTGCATAGTTTTAATCTTCGCAAAAGAAAAACAATTGGGCAAATTTTATGCAACCTGCCACAGACAGATTTTTCAAAGGCCATTGCCCGCTTTGCCCTTTTTGCCGTATACTGAAAGAAGAAAACCCATGGAAAGGGGCGAAACCGCCATGACCATTCAGGACATTCTGCAGCTTCTTCCCGCAGAGCTGCTCACACCCGGCGCCCGGCTGGACACCCAGGTCCACAATGCCTGCGGCAGCGACATGATGAGCGATGTGCTGGCCTTTGTGAAAAATCAGGCCGTGCTGCTCACCGGGCTGAACAATCCTCAGGTGGTGCGCACCGCCGACATGATGGACATGGTGTGCATCGTGTTCGTGCGGGGCAAGCGCCCCTCGCCGGAGGTGCTGGAGCTGGCCGAGCAGCGAGGCATCGCAGTGCTGACCACCCAGCGTACCATGTTCTCCGCCTGCGGTATTCTGTACCAGGCAGGCCTGCGGGGAGGTGGCGGCCATGACTGAGCCCATCCGGCTGGAATACATCGTGCCCGGCGACGATTTCACCCGCGCCGGGGAGGCCTCGGCGGACCTGAAGCACACCTTAAAGCGAATGGGCTTTCCCCCTGAGGCCATCCGCAAGGCCTCCATCGCGCTGTATGAGGGCGAGATCAATCTGGTGATTCACGCGGGCGGCGGGCAGATCTTTGTGGAGCTGACTCCCGAGGCCATTCAGATGCGGCTGGAGGACCAGGGCCCCGGCATCCCGGACATCGCCCTCGCCATGCAGGAGGGCTACAGCACCGCCTCGGAGCAGGTGCGCAGCCTGGGCTTCGGGGCAGGCATGGGCCTGCCCAACATGAAGCGCTACAGCGACGAATTTTTCATCGAATCCCAGCCCGGGCAGGGCACCACCATCCGCATGAATGTGCTTCTGTGAGGAAAGGCGGCCGCCATGAAACAGGAATTCATCCATTCCGTGACCCTGAACCGGGCGCTGTGCAAGGGGTGCATCAACTGCATCAAGCGCTGCCCCACCCAGGCCATCCGGGTGCGGGGCGGCAAGGCCATCATCGACCCGGCCCGCTGCATCGACTGCGCCGAGTGCATTCGCATCTGCCCCCATCACGCCAAGACCGCCGCCGCGGACCCTCTCTCGGTGACGGAGCGGTTCGACTATACCATTGCCCTGCCGCCGCCCAGCTTTCTGGGTCAGTTCAACCGGTTGCCCGGGCCGGACCTGGTGGTGGACGGGCTGCTCGCTCTGGGCTTTGACGAGGTGTTTGAGGTGGGGCGGGCCGCCGAGCTGGTGAGCGACGCCACCCGCCGCCTGATCACCGCCGGAGGCCAGCCGCTGCCCCTGATCAGCAGCGCCTGCCCGGCCGTGGTGCGGCTGATTCGGGTGCGCTACCCGGACCTGCTGCCTCATCTGCTGCCGCTGGCTCCGCCGGTGGAGGTGGCCGCCCGCATTGCCAAGCGGGACGCTGCCCGCCGCACCGGCCTTGCACCGGAGAAAATCGGCTGCATTTTTCTCTCCCCCTGCCCGGCCAAAATCAGCTATGTGCGCAGCCCCTTGGGGGTGGAGCACAGCGCTCTGGACGCGGCGGTGAGCATCAAGGAGATCTATCCCCGCATGCTGTGGGCCATGAAGCAAACCCCCAGCGAGGGCAAAAGCCAGATCGGCCGCGCGGGCGTGCGCTGGGGCGAAAGCACCGGCGAGAGCATCAGCCTGCGCGGAGTGGACGACTACCTGGCGGCGGACGGCATCGAAAATGTCATTCGTGTACTGGAGGACCTGGAGGACGAAAAGCTGCCCGGCCTGCACTTTGTGGAGCTGAACGCCTGCGCGGGCGGCTGCGTGGGCGGCGTACTGCAGGTGGAAAACCCCTTCATCGCCAAAGCCAAAATGAAGCAGCTGCGCCGTGGCCTGCCGGAGGCTCGCTCCCATCTGAGCAGCCGTCAGGTGCCGGACTTCATGCGGTGGGACACACCTCCCGCCTATGCCCCGGTGATGGAGCTGGAGGGCACCCGGGCCGAGCAGATGGAAAAATACAGCCGGCTGCGGACCATTCTGTCCCAGCTGCCGGGGCTGGACTGCGGCGGCTGCGGCGCGCCCAGCTGCGAGGCCCTGGCCGAGGATGTGGTGCGCGGCCGGGCAAAGCCGGAGGACTGTACCGTGCTGATGCGCCGCCGTCTGGAAGAGCTTTTACAGGAAAGGAGCCGGGACGATGACCAATCTTGAACTGGAAAATCTGGGCTTTGTTCCCGCCGGGCCGGTGCCTGAGCATGAGGTGACCGGCGGCTTCTGCTGCGACCTGCTCAGCTGGGCCATGAGCCGCTGCACCGAGGGCAGGGTCTGGTTCACCGTGATGGGCAACATCAACACGGTAGCGGTGGCCAGCCTGGCCGACGCGGCGGCGGTGGTGCTGTGCCAGGAGGCCGCCTGGATGCCGGACGCGCTGGAGCGGGCCGCACAGCAGGGGGTGGCCCTGTTCACCACCGACCTGCCCGCCTATGAGGCTGCTCTGGTGCTGGCCCGCAAGCTGGGTCAGCTGTAAGCATTCATCAAAACCAACGGGAGGTGACCGGGCATGCGGTACGACCTGCACATCCACTCCTGCCTTTCCCCCTGCGCAGACCGGGAGATGACCCCCGCCACCATTGCGGGGCTGTGTGCTCTGAACGGGGCCGATGTGATCGCCATCGCGGACCACAACAGCGCCCGGAACCTGCCCGCCGCTGAAAAATGCTGTAAGGCCTACGGGGTACAGCTGCTGCCCGCGCTGGAGGCCAACACCGCCGAGGAGATCCATCTTTTGTGCTATCTTCCCACGGTGGAGGCGGCACTGGCCCTGGGCGATGCCCTTTACGAGAGCCTGCCGGAATTCGACTGGGACCCGGCCATCTGGGGTCCGCAATGGGTGATGAACGAGGACGACGAGATCATCGACCAGCCCAAAAAGCTGCTTACCACAGCCGCCGGGCTGACGCTGGAAGAGACCTCCCGCCTCTGCCGGGAGCTGGGCGGTGTTCCGGTGCCCGCTCACATCGACCGGGACAGCTATTCCCTGCTCAGTGTGCTGGGGCTCTGGCCCGAAGAGCCGGAGTTTTCGCTGGCGGAGTTGGCCGACCCGGACCGGGCGGCGGCACTGACTGCCGCCGGGCTGGTTCCCCCGTCGCTGCCCTTTCTCACCGGCAGCGACGCCCACTGTCTGGAGGCTCTGCGCACCGAGTTCCCGCTGCTTGCACCGGACTGCCCGCTGCGCGCGCTTCTGAAAAAATAAGAAGCAACAAAAAACGATCCCCCCGGAGCCGGACATTTGCCGGATTCCCGAGGGGATCGTTTTATTTTAACCTAATGCGGTTTGGTTACAGCCGCTCGGCCACCTTCCAGGCCTGCCAGACGACGGTGCGCAGGTTGCCCACCTTGCAGGCGTCGCCGATCACATGCACGTGGCGGCCCTTGGCGAAGGCCGGGGCCGGGGTGTAGCCCACGGCCAGGATCACATCGTCCGTTGCCAGGGTCTGGCTTGCGCCGTTCTTGCCCTTCACGGTCACGCCGTTGGCGTCGATCTTCTCCACGCTGCTTTCCAGGTGCACCTCCACCCGGTTGGCCTCGAAGAAGTCCCGCAGGTAGGAGGAGTTGGCCAGGCACAGGCCACGCACCGCCATCAGGTCGTTCTTGGCTTCCACGATGACAGGGGTCTTGCCCTTGCGGTACAGGTCATAGGCGATCTCGCAGCCGCTCAGGCCGCCGCCGATGATGACCACGCGCTGGCCCACCGGCTTGCCCTCCAGATAATCCACCGCGTCCATAGCCCGGTCCGCACCGGGGATGGGCAGCTTGCGGGCCGCCGCGCCGGTGGCCACGATGACCTCATCCGCCTTGAGCTGGGCAAGATCGGTCACGTTAGTGTTGAACTTCACCGGAATCTTCAGCTGCTCGATCTGGCGGCGGTACCACTGGATCAGCTCCTTGTCCTTCTCCTTGAAGTCCGGCGCGGCGGCGGCGATGAACACACCGCCCAGGCGGTCGGTCTTCTCGTAGATGGTCACCTTATGGCCCCGCAGGGTGGCAATGCGGGCGGCCTCCATGCCGCCGATGCCGCCGCCGATCACCGCTATGGTCTTGGGCTTCCTGGCGGGCAGGATGTCGTATTTATGGCCCTGCATGGTGGTGGGGTTCAGCGCACAGCGGGCCATGTGCAGCACGTCGTTAAAGTCCTCGTCATTGGCCACGCCCTTGTAGTGGGCCAGGGCGAAGCAGCCGTTGTGGCAGCAGATGCAGGGCTGGATGTCCTCTTCCCTGCCCTCCTTCAGCTTGGTGACCCAGGCGCCGTCCACCAGGAACTGCCGGGCCACGCCCATGCCGTCGATCTGGCCCGCGGCGATGGCCTGCGCGCCTGCCTCCGGGGTCATGCGTCCGGCGCAGACCACCGGGATGTCCAAAAACTTGCGGATGTGGGCCACGTCCTCCAGATTGCAGTTCTGGGGCATGTACTGGGGCGGATGGGCCCAGTACCAGGCATCGTAGGTGCCGTTGTCCGCGTTGAGCATGTCGTAGCCGGCCTCCTGCAGGTACCGGGCTGCCCGCTCGCTCTCGGCCATGTCGCGGCCCACCTCGGTGTACTCCTCGCCGGGCACCGCGCCCTTGCACAAGCCCTTGGTCTTGCTCAGCACCGAATACCGCAGAGAAACCGGGTAGTCCTTACCACAGGCCTTTTTGATGGCATGCACCGTTTCCACCGCGAACCGATAGCGGTTTTCAAAGCTGCCGCCGTATTCGTCGGTGCGCTGGTTGGTGTAGGGCAGGGTGAACTGGTCCATCAGATAGCCCTCATGCACCGCGTGCACCTCCACGCCGTCCACGCCCGCCGCCTTACACAGCTTGGCGGTCTTGGCGAAGGCCTCCACCAGCTGGTGGATCTCCTCTTTGGTGATGGGCCGGCACATCACGTCCTCGGCCCAGCGGGAGGGCAGCTCACTGGGAGAAGCGCACAGGAACGAGGCGTCCACGATGGGCTTGGCCAGGGTGCCCAGCGCCTTGTTGCGCAGCAGAATGCTCAGCTGGTCGGTGATGGCAAAGCTGCGGCCAAAACCAGCGGTGAGCTGCACGAACAGCTTGGCGCCGGTGGCATGGATCTGCTCCATGTAGGCCTTCAGCTCCTTGAACATGCCCGGGTTCTGATACAGCCACCGGCCGCCGATGGGGTCCCGCAAAGGGGCGATGCCGGGGATGATCAGGCCCACGTTGTTGTGGGCGATGTTCAAAAAGAACTCCGCCGCCACCTTGTCGAAGTGGTTGGGTTCCATCCAGCCGAACAGTGAGGTGCCGCCCATGGGGCACATCACGATGCGGTTTTTCATCTCCACATTGCCGATTTTCCAGGGGGTGAACAAGGGTTCATAACGCTGATCCATTGGGATGATTCCTCCTCTTTTGTTGCTCAGTATGCCACCGGCACGTCAATCTCCATATCGCTCAGCGGGTAGGTCACGCAGGGATGGATGAAGCCGAACTTCCGGTCCGCTTCCCGGCGGCCGTCCCGGCCCTCGGCCACATGGTACTCACCGGCCAGCCACTTGCTGTGGCAGAAGCCGCAGCCGCCCGCCCGGCACTTGTTGGGGGCGTTCAGGCCCGCCCGCTCCATGGCGGTGAGCAGGGTCTCGTTCTGCATGGCGGGGATGGTGTACACCTCGTCCCGCATGTGCACGGTCAGGGTGAACCTGGCGGGATTCTCCACCGGCAGGTCGCCGCAGCAGCCCGCGTCCCGGTGAACCGCCTTTTTCGGCAGAGCGTAGGGGGCCAGCTCCTTTTCCACGAAGTCGTACATGGCCTGCGGACCGCACAGAAAGAAGGTGCTGGCGGCAATGTCCGCATACTGTTCCACCAGCTTGGCGGTCACAAAGCCCTTTTCGCAGCCGGGGCACTCCTCGTCGCTGAGCACGTAGACCACCTTCAGACCCTTGCAACGGGCGGTCAGCTGGTCCAGCTCGGCTCGGTAGGCCAGCTGGTCCGCGGTGCGCGCGCCGTAGAACAGGGTCATCTGGTAGTCCTCGTCCCCGTCGGCCAGGCTGGCGGCCATGGACATGAAGGGGGTGATGCCGCTGCCGCCTGCGATGCACACAATGCTGCGGCTGTCCCGCAGGGTCTCGTAGTGGAACTCGCCGGAGGGCTCGGTCATCACAAAGCGGTCGCCCACCTGGGCCTTCTGGGTCAGATAACCGGACACAAAGCCCGCGTTCTCCACCGCCAGTACCAGCTCGCCCGCCAGGGCCTGCCGGGGGCTGGATACGATGGAATAGGGGCGGCTGACCAGGCTGTCGCCGATTTTCACCTGAATGGAGGCGTACTGGCCTGCCCGGAAGAAGGGAAAGGCCTCGCCGTCCACCCGGCGGAAGGTCAGCTCCCGGATGGTGTCGGTCAGGGGGCGGGCGGCGGTCAGCTCCACCCGCATGTAGCCGGGGTGCAGCTTCTTCGCCAGGGTGTTGGTGCGGTATTCCTGAGGCAGCGGAGTGTTGGGGCCTTCCGCCAGCATCTTGCGGCGGTTGGGCACCAGCTTTTTAAACCGCAGCATATCCATAAAACCAAAAGGCTGTTTCTTGAAATTCATACCGCCTTCGCCTCCTTCTTCAAATCGCCCACCGTCTGACGGCCGGACAGATCACCCGACACATACGCGCTGGAGTAGCCGCTGGAGCGCATAGCGTAGCCGCCCGCAAACCGCAGGCCGGGGCTCATCAGCGCGTCCTCCTTCATCATCATCATGCGGGGCATCAGGCTGTCCCACTCGGCGGTCTCATAGCCGTAGATCACGCCCTCGGGATGGCCGCAGTAGCGGGCATAGGTGGTGGGCGATGCCACGCAGATCTCCTCGATAGCATCCCGGATCTTGCAGCCGGTCTCCCGCTCGAATACCCGGATCATATCGTCGGCAACCCGGTCCTTGGCCTTGAAGTAGTCCTCCTCGGTCACGTTGCCCCAGTCGTCGGACATGAACATGGTGGTGAAGTACATCATGCAGGTGCCCTCGGGGGAGCATTCCGGGTAGGCGTTGTTCAGACACACGGTGGCCTGCACGTGGTTGGTGCTCACCTTGCGCATCATATCGTACTGCTTCACGGTGTCGGCAGTGTCGTAGATGAAATAGTTGTGGCTGGTGATGCCCAGCTCCTCGGCCGAGCGGTTCAGGCCCAGGAACAGGGTGAAGCCGCGGCCCGCGAAGGTACGGCTGTTGGTAGCGCGCACCATCTGCTCGGTAACCGCCTTCTTCTCCAGCATCTTGCCGAAGACCAGGTGGGGCGAGCAGTTGGCGATCACGTGGCGGGTTTCGATCACCTTGCCGTCGGTCAGCTTCACGCCGCGGATGTGACCAACGTCGTCCGCCAGAATGGTCTCAGCCTCGGACTGGTACCAGATGTCGCCGCCCAGCTCCCGGATGCGGGCATCCATTGCCAGACTGATCTCGTGGGAGCGCATCTTGGGCATCCAGGCATCCCGGGTGATGTAGCGGATGACCATGGAGCCGTAATGCAAAAAGCTCATGCGGTCGCAGTCCACGCCCAGGTAACACCAATAGGCGTTCAGGATGTCCTTGGCCTTTTCGGGCATTTTCAGCGCGTCCAGCACCTGGTTCACCGAGTAGCTGCCCGCCTTGATGAAGTTGGGGAAGTTCTTCTTCATGTACTCGGAGTCGGTGTTGCCGTTCACCGAGTTGGAGTAGGTCTGGGCATCCCGTACCTCGTTGCACAGCTCGAAGAACTCGGTCATGGACTTGCGGCTGCCGGGGCAGTATTCCTCCATCTTGTCGATGAAGGCCTGGATGCCGAAGGGCATTACACAGTCGTATTTTTTGTCGGTGGTGATCAGGTGGTAGGCCTCGGGGATGCGTACCCAGTCGATCTTGTCCTCCACGCCCAGGCTGCGGAAGAGGGTGCGGATGTCACCGGGTTCCTCGGCGGAGCCGAAGTCGTTCAGCTCGTGCAGGCTGGCCTCGAACTCGAAGCGGCCCCGCTTGAAGCTGGTGGCAAAGCCGCCGGGCAGGTTATGCTTCTCCAGCAGCAGGCAGGAATAGCCCGCCTGCAGCACCCGAATGGCTGCCACCAGGCCGCCGTTGCCCGCGCCGATGACCACCACGTCATAGGCCTTGTTTGCATTTGTTGCCATAGTGTTCCTCCTTTGGTTTATCCCAACAGGTTCCGCGACCGGTACAGCCAGTGCTGCAGCTCCTCTTCGCTTTTCACCTGCTTGTAGTAACTCAATACGATACGGTAATCCTCGGTCAGCTCCCGGTCGATCTCCTCCTCCGAGAATTCCAGATAACCGGTGGCCATCATAACCGCCATGGAATAGCAGTAATAGACCATGCGCCGGTGCAGCTCGGTGGCCTTTTCCCGGCCCAGCTCCAGGCTGGCCTGCAGCTGGCGGATGGTCTCCTCCGCGTTGGGGTCCTCGAACAAGGTCTCCCCTGCCGGACGCTGGCGCAGATAGACCAACCGGAACAGGTTCTTCTGGCTGCGGGCGAAGTTTAAAAAGGACAGCGCCACCTGCTTGTAGCTGCTGGCCTGCGCCCGCAGATAATGCTCCCGCACATAGTCGATGAGGGCCGTGTGCAGGGCATCCATGCTCTCGAAGGCGGAATAGATGGGCTGGGTGGAGCAGCCCATGGCCCGGGCCAGACTGCGCACCGAAAGCGCCTGTGGCCCCTGCTGGGCCACCAGATTGGCGGCGGCCTCCAGAATATCCTGTTGGAAAATGCGTTTTTGCGGCGGCACCTCTGCTCCCTCCCTTCCAGGTTAAATAACATGTGTTATTTATACTTATCCTACTACAGCGTCCCTGCAAAAACAAGCTGCTTTGCGAATTTATTAACATATCCTTCTTCTCTTTGGCTGCTTGCACAAAAAAGCATTTCTCCTTTTATGCGGAGCAGACAAAAGGCTTTTCTGGAATTTTGCTTTCTTTCCTCGTCGATGCGATCCAAAATTCAATCATTTGTATACATATCCCATCAGAGCAGATACAGCCGCATAAAACATTCATTTTCCGTCACGCTATATTTCAAAAAACAAGGAATCACAAAAGTTCCCGGAAATTTGGATAGTACACAGATTCTGGATGGATCTTATCAACATGTTTCAGGTATATTACTCCTGCTTTGATTTTTCAGCCATATCTCAAGGCAATCCTGCTAAACCACACATTATATATTTTGCTATTTATAGATTCTTCATCTAAATAGCCCTCATATTTTACTTGTCAGCACTATAACATCGTTTGAAATTTTAACCTTTTCTATGATATACTGAACAAAAATACGTGGGGGGAATGTATCGTGTCTGAACTGGATTTTTTGCGCAATGTTCTGGGGCTCCAGCAGGAGGATTTACTGGCCGAAGCGCTTACTGTTTGTAAGATAAAGAATGTTCCCAAAGGATACAAGCTGTTTGATACCGGCGAAAATCCCACCCCGATCTGTCTGTTGGTAAACGGGGTATTTCGGGGGTATTTCGGGGCTTTTTCCTGGATGCAGACGGAAACGAAATCACAGATTGTCTGGTGATCACCCCCGGCTATCCCCTTATGCCAGATTCCAACCTGAACGTCAGCTCCAGCCTTACCATTGAGGCATTGACAAATTCTCTGGTCTTCACCTTACCCATTTCTGATTTTCTCTTGCTTGCACAGCGACACGCTGCCATACAATCGCTTTATCAAAAAATGATGCTCTATTCCTGGGGATATCATCACCAGCTCAAGGTTATGATGTACCAGTACAGCGCGGCCGAGCGCTACCGGTGGTTTTTACGCTACTATCCCAATGTTCTGGATCAGATCAGTCACAAATATGTGGCGTCATTTTTGAATATGACTCCAGTTACACTCAGCAAGCTTATTAATGCTACTTCAGCTTCATGCTCCACTTCGGATCTTTTGGATCTTTTCTGCTTTCCCGACATAAAATCTGATTTTTGAATGTGCGCAGTTTTCTGCACAAAAAACTTTGACATACCAAAACCGGCCTCCCAATAACGGAAGGCCGGTTTATTTTCTGCTTTCATCTCGTCAGTCTTAGAAAGGATGTATCTTCAAACCATCACAATAAAGCGCCGGAATCATTTGCCTGGATATTCTCCAGCTATCCCACCCGGGCCGGACGGTTGTAACAATCCCTTGCCATGAGATTTCGTTCTGCCTTCCGCATGAACTTTCCGCTTTGCTATTATGCGCATCTACCCGACATTTACAGGCAAGGAGTTATCCTATTTGGTAACCACTTGGTGCTCTTTTTTTGCCGGTTATCCACTTGGTAACCACTAGAAATTGGGTGAAAATGGGTCTTATTGTGTCGAACCTCATCAAAGCTCATCAAACAGAAAAACCCCGGAAATCCGAGGATTTCCAGGGCTTTTGAAGGTTTCTGATAACGATTAGCGCTTGCTGAACTGGGGAGCGCGACGGGCAGCCTTCAGACCGTACTTCTTACGTTCCTTCATACGAGGATCGCGGGTCAGGAAGCCAGCCTTCTTCAGAGCGGGGCGCAGGTTCTCGTCGTACTGCAGCAGGGCGCGAGCCAGGCCGTGACGGATAGCACCAGCCTGACCGGAAACACCGCCGCCGCCAACGCGAACGACCAGGTCGAACTTGCCTTCAACCTCAGCCACAGCCAGAGGCTGACGAACGATCAGCTTCAGGGTCTCCAGGCCGAAGTAATCATCGATATCGCGGCCGTTGATGGTGATCTTGCCGGTACCGTTGTAAACGCGAACACGGGCAACGGAATTCTTACGACGACCGGTGCCGTAGAAGTAAGGTTTAGTCTCGTACATACTCTATTGCCTCCTATTAAAACTCGTAAACTTCGGGCTTCTGGGCAGCCTGCTCGTGCTGAGCGCCCTTGTAGCAGCGCAGACGGGTCATGGCCTTGGCACCCAGGGTGTTGGAGGGGATCATGCCCTTAATGGCAACGTACATAGCCTTGTCGGAGTTCTCCGCCATCAGGGTCTTGTACTGGATCTCCTTCAGGCCGCCGATCCAGCCAGAGTGAGTACGGTAGTACTTCTTCTCCAGCTTCTTGCCGGTCAGAACAGCCTGGTCGCAGTTGATCACGATCACGTGATCGCCGCAGTCCACGTTGGGAGTAAAGGTAACCTTGTTCTTGCCACGCAGCAGAACAGCAGCCTGGGCAGCAACGCGGCCGAGGGGCTTGCCCGCGGCGTCGATCACATACCACTTGCGCTCGATCTGGGCGGGTTTAGCGAGAGTAGTGCTCATGTCGATTTTCCTCCTGAATTTGTTTTGAACAGTCGCGCCGGTGGGCGCGGGAAACATTCCATTGAAAGCGCACTTTGACGCAAGAGTGATTATATCTTACTTTGCCCGCCGCGTCAAGCACTTTTTTCGATATTTTTAATTTAATCTGGTCAAACTCCTTTATTCTCTTTCTTGCTCTCATTTTCTCCCGTTTTCTCAAATTTAATTTTTTCAAAAAGTTTTGCAAAAGTTTGTGCAAGCTGCCTGCCGCGTGGTATAATGGCCGCAGCCGGCCACAGCGCCCCCGGGCCCGCCCGGGGATTTCCGCTTTTTTGCCCGGCAAAAAGCAGGATTTTTGTCCGTAACCCGGCAAGGCATGCTATAATATAGGGTAGGCTTCTTGCCGCCCTCAGCATTTGGCGGTATAGCCCGCCTTTTATAATACTATATATAAAGCGAAAGGTGGTACTGCCATGCAGCGGCTGGAAGGCCTGATGCGCAAAGCCATTCAAGAATACAAAATGATCGAGCCCGGTGACCGGATCTGCGTGGGTGTTTCCGGCGGCAAGGACAGTGTGGCCCTCACCGTGGGGCTGGCCCATCTGCGCCGCTACCTGCGAATTCCTTTCGAGGTGGTGGCGGTGAGTCTGGACCCCCAGTTCGGCGGCAAGGCCACCGATTATGCCCCCCTGGAGGAGCTCTTCGCCAAGCTGGAGGTGCCCTTCGAGATTCGGCGGTCCAACATCGGAGCCATCGTGTTTGATGTGCGCAAGGAACCCAACCCCTGTGCCCTCTGCGCCAAGATGCGCCGGGGGCTGCTTCACGACACCGCCAAGGAGCTGGGCTGCAACAAGGTGGCGCTGGGCCATCATCTGGACGACGCCATTGAAACCTTTTATATGAATCTTTGGGGCGAGGGACGGCTGGGCTGCTTCTCTCCGGTGACCTATCTTTCCCGCAAGGACCTGACCATGATCCGGCCCATGATCCTTGCCACTGAAAGCGACGTGCGCCGCGCAGTGAAACACGAGGAGCTTCCGATTGTAAAAAGCGCCTGCCCGGCGGACGGCGCCACCCGCCGCCAGGAGATGAAGGACTACGTGGCTGCCATGTGCCGCAAGGACAAGGCCTTCCGCCAGAAGATGCTGGGGGCCATGCAGGGCGCGAACCTGGACGGCTGGGCTCCTGTGGCAAAGGGCTGACAGCGTACAGCCCCTTTCAACACAATAACATCGAGGTGTTTTGGTTTGAATTTCGAAAAGCATTGCTGGGCCGAGGTGGATTTGGACGCATTGGCCCATAATTTCCGGCTGCTGCAGCAGCACGCCGGGTCTGCCGCCGTGTGCGCGGTGGTCAAGGCCGGGGCTTATGGTCACGGCGACGGCATTGTCTGCCGTACTTTAGCGGACGCGGGTGCCAAATGGTTCGCGGTGAGCTGCCTGGCTGAAGCGCTGCATCTGCGCAGCGGCGGCGTGACCGGCGAGATTTTGATTCTGGGCCACACCGACCCGGCCTGCGCGGCCACTCTGGCCTGTCACCGGCTGACCCAGGCGGTGTTCAGCCCGGAATACGCCCAGGCCCTGAGCAGCGCGGCTGTGGAGGCAGGTGCCCGGGTGCGCTGCCATCTGAAGATCGACACCGGCATGGGCCGGCTGGGCTTCATCGCCCGCTGTGAGGAGGACATCCCCGCCTGTCTGGACCAGCTGGAGGCCTGTTTTGGTCTGGAGGGGCTGGAGATCACCGGCATGTTCCAGCATTTTGCGGTAGCAGACAGCCATGCGGCGGCGGATGTGGAATACACCAACCGCCAGCACAGCCTGTTTGTGCAGGTGAAAGAAGGCCTGGAGGCCCGGGGCCACAAGCTGCGCACCGTGCACTGCTGCAACTCCGCCGCTCTGGTGGAGCACCCGGAATGGGGTATGGATCTGGTGCGGCCGGGCATCGTGCTCTACGGCTGTGACCCCAGCGACGAGGTCCATCTGGACGGGCTGCGCCCGGTGCTCACCTTAAAGACCGTGGTAAGCCAGGTGAAGGAGCTGCTGCCCGGCCAGGCACTCAGCTATGGGCTGCAGTTCACCGCCGACGCTCCCCGCAAGGTGGCAACTCTCTGCGTGGGCTATGCGGACGGCTATCCCCGTCTGCTTTCCGGCAAGGGCGTCTGTTCCATCGGCGGATACGCTGCGCCGGTGCTGGGCCGTGTCTGCATGGACCAGATGATGGTGGATGTGACCGGTCTGGACGACGTGAAGGAGGGCGATGAGGCCGTGGTCTTCGGCGGTCCCGGCGCCGACAGCCTGAACGACGTGGCAAACAAGGTCGGCAGCATCCCCTACGAGATTATGTGTGGCCTGGCGCTGCGCGTTCCCCGGGTATATCTGCGGGAGGGCCGCTGCGTGGCCGTTGCGGATTACCTGAAACAGATGTAAATAAAAACGAAAGGATGTGCCCGTTATGAGCAAGCTTTTGTGTGTTGTGGACTATCAGGTGGATTTTGTTTCCGGCGCGCTGGGCTTTGAAGCGGCCCGCGCCCTGGAAGCTCCCCTGGCGGATCGGGTGAAGCAGGCCCTGACCGAGGGCTGGCAGGTACTGTTCACCCGCGACACCCACGGTGCGGATTATCTGACCAGCCGGGAGGGGCGCTTTCTGCCCCTGCCCCACTGTCTGAAAGGAAGCGAAGGCTGGCATCTGTACGGTCAGCTTGCAGAATACGAGCAGGCCGTTCTGCCGGGCGTGGCCTTTCTGGACAAGCCCACCTTCGGTGCCGAGGGCCTGCCCGCCGCGGTGCGGGCGCTGTGCGGCGGCGAGCCGGAGGAGATCGAGGTCTGCGGCGTGGTCACCAACATCTGCGTGGTGAGCAACGCCATTGTGCTGCACTCGGCCTTTTTGAACGCGGACATCACGGTGCGCTCGGATCTGTGTGCTGCCGGTGACCCGGCGGATCACGAAAACGCCCTGCGCCTTCTGAAGGGCATGGGCTACCGTATCGCGGAGGGCAGCCGGTGACCGGGCCGAACGTGCAGGCCGGGCTGCGCCGGGCGGTATGGCTGCTGTTTCTGGCTGCCTTCGCCTGCATTTTTCTGGTAATCGGGCTGCGCGGCCATCTGGACCTGAGTGTTCGCAGGCTGACGTTCTGTGCGCTGCTGGCGGCAGGCGCGTTCGCACTGCGCCGCTTTCTGCCTCTGGTGGACCGGCTCAGCCCCGGCCGCTGGCGGGCGGTATTCGGCGGCGGTCTGGCGCTTTTGCTGGTGTTGCAGCTGGGCAGCGGTTTTCTGCTGTTGCAGGACCTGACCACCTCCCCCTTTGACACCGAGGCGGTGCTGCGCACTGCCACCGAACTGGCGCAGGGCACCGTGCCCGCGCTGTACAACGACTATTTCGCCAGTGTGGACACCAACGTCTTCTGTATGTTCGTGCTGTACTGGATGTACCGGCCGGTGTATCTGCTCACCGGAGCCACCGGCCCTGCCTGGGCCATGGGGCTGAACGTTCTGTGTCTGTTCACCGCGGCAGTGTGCGTATGCGGTGCGGCAGGTCTTTTGTGGGGCCGCCGGGGCAAGGCCGCGGCGCTGGTGCTCTGCCTGGTGTTCCTGCCTTACTACATCTTCACCGCCTTTGTTTATACCGACACCATGGCCGCCCCTCTGGTGGCGGGCAGCCTGTGGGCCTTTCTGGCGCTGGAGGCCCGGTGGTGCCATCTTTCCCGAAGGACCCGCCTGCTGGGCTGCGCCGGTCTGGGCATTCTTGTGGGAGCTGCTTTTCTGATGAAGGGCAACGCCCTGCTGCTCTACCCCGCCTTTGCGGTATATCTTGCGCTGCGTCCGGGATTCTGGGCCGGTCTGCGCCGCGCCTTAAGCTGTGCGCTGGCCGCGCTGCTGCTGTTCTGCCTGGGCAGTGCGGCGGTGATTTCCGGTTTCAACGCCTACAAGTGGAACTGCGGGCTGCTGGACCTGTCCCTGTATGAGTCCATGCACACCCCTGCCACCCACTGGATCATGATGGGGCTGGAAAATGACGGAGCCTTCAACAACGAAAGCTTCACCTACACCGGCCGCTACCCCACCATTGAGGAGAAGAAAGCCGCGAACCTGGCCCGCATCCGGACCAATCTGGAGCATCTGCTTTCCAGCCCGCAGAGCCTGGCCTGGCTGTTCTTCACCAAGGCGGAAACCGACTGGGCGGACGGGCTGTATACCGCACCCCAGATGGTGAACCTGGCGCCGGTGCAGCGCACCTGGCTGCACGAATGGTTCTGTGTGGACGGCACACATGCGGGCCTGACCGCGGATTTCGGCCAGGCAGTCTACTGGCTGCTCTGGGCCGGAGCCTTTGCGGCCGCAGCACGCGGGATTCTGAACCGCCGCCGTACCGGCGATCATGGCCTGTTCTTCTGCACAATCTGTCTGCTGGGCAACCTGGCGTTTCTCACCCTGTGGGAGGCCAACGCCCGTTATCCGTTTTGTTATTCCTGCTGCCTGCTGCTATTCGGGGCCGCCCTGCTGGCCGCGCCCCGCAGCGAAGCGCAAGGCACATCGCATAGAGTTTAAAATATAGGAGGAGACGTTTTTGGCAAGAGATAACATCCGCAATTTCTGCATCATTGCCCACATCGACCACGGCAAGAGCACCCTGGCCGACCGCATTCTGGAAAAGACCCACAGCGTGGACGAGCGCCAGATGGAGGACCAGCTGCTGGACAACATGGACCTGGAGCGGGAGCGCGGCATCACCATCAAGGCCCGCGCGGTGACCCTGAATTACAAAGCCCGCGACGGCAAGGATTATGAGTTCAACCTGATCGACACCCCGGGCCACGTGGACTTCGGCTACGAGGTGAGCCGCAGCCTGGCGGCCTGCGAGGGCGCAATTCTGGTGGTGGACTCCAGCCAGGGCGTAGAGGCTCAGACCCTGGCCAACACCTACATGGCTCTGGAGCATGACCTGGAGCTGGTACCGATTCTGAACAAGATCGACCTGCCCAGCGCCGAGCCGGACCGGGTGGCTCAGGAAGTGGAGGATGTGATCGGTCTGCCCTGTCTGGACGCGCCCCGGGTATCGGCCAAGATGGGCATCGGCATTGAGGACACTCTGGAGCAGGTGATCAAGGACATTCCCGCCCCCACCGGCGATGAGAACGCCCCGCTGAAGGCTTTGATCTTTGACAGCGTTTACGACAGCTACAAGGGTGTTATTGTGTATATCCGCGTATTCGAAGGCACCGTGAAGGCGGGCGACACCGTGCGCATGATGGCCACCGGCGCGGAGTTCACCCTGGTGGAGGTGGGCCGGATGGGCGCCACCAGCCTGACCCCCTGCGACAAGCTGCAGGCGGGCGAGGTAGGTTACCTGACCGCCAGCATCAAGACCGTGCAGGACACCCGCGTGGGCGATACCGTGACCCTGGTATCCAATCCCACCCCGGAACCGCTGCCCGGCTACCGCAAGGTGACCCCCATGGTATTCTGCGGCATCTACCCGGTGGACGGTTCCCAGTACCCGGACCTGAAGGACGCGCTGGAGAAGCTGCAGCTGAACGACGCTTCCCTGAGCTTTGAGCCGGAGACCAGTGTGGCGCTGGGCTTTGGTTTCCGCTGCGGCTTCCTGGGTCTTCTGCATCTGGACATCATCACCCAGCGTCTGGAGCGCGAGTTTGATCTGGACCTGATCACCACGGCCCCCAGCGTAGAATACCGCATCACCATGACCGACGGCGAGGTGAAGGTGATCGAGAACCCCTCCGACTACCCTGATCCGGGCCGGATCGCCAAGCAGGAGGAGCCCGTTGTGGACGCGCACATCTACACTCCCAGCGAGTATGTGGGCAGCCTGATGGATCTGTGCCAGGACCGGCGCGGTACCATGATCGACATGAAGTATCTGGACGCAACCCGCGTGGACCTGCACTACGAGCTGCCCCTGGGCGAGATCGTATACGATTTCTTCGACGCCATCAAGAGCCGCAGCCGCGGTTACGCCAGCTACGATTACGAGATGAAGGGCTTTAAAGAATCCAAGCTGGTAAAGCTGGACATGCTGCTCAATGGCGACATGGTGGACGCCCTGTCCATGATCGTACATGCGGACAAGGCCTACGCCAAGGGCCGCCGTCTGGCAGAGCGTCTGAAAGAGAACATTCCCCGCCAGATGTTCGAGATTCCCATTCAGGCGGCCATTGGCGGCAAGGTCATCGCCCGCGAAACCGTGAAGGCCATGCGCAAGGACGTGCTGGCCAAGTGCTACGGCGGCGACATCACCCGTAAGAAAAAGCTGCTGGAGAAGCAGAAGGAAGGCAAAAAGAAGATGCGTCAGCTCGGCAGCGTAGAACTGCCCAGCGAGGCCTTCACCGCCGTCCTCAAGCTGGACGAAGATTGATTTTTAGCGGACTCGACCAACCATTGGGGCGCGGTACGCAAGCCGGTACGCACCGGGTTTTCCTCAGCAAGATCCGCCAGCTGCCTTTTTTATCGGACTCGACCGGCCATTGGAGCGCGATATGTAAGCCGGTACGCACCGGGTTTTCCTCAGCAAGAACCTCTAGCTGCCTTTTTGGCGGACTCGACCGGACATCGGGACGCGATACACAAGCCGGTATACCCGGTCCCTTAAAATCCGTGCCGCTTTGCGGCACACCTTACTTCTTCACTATTCACTCTTCACTATTCACTCAAATCCCCCCGGTGGCAGGCTTCCCCTGCCGCCGGGCTTTTTTATGCTCCTTTTGCATTTCTCATATTGACATTCATCTATCTATGCGGTATACTCTCACATAGACAAAGTTCTATGTGAGGTGATTTACATGGTCGCTGCCGACGTTGCTCTGCTCTGCAAGGCCCTTGGCGATACCAACCGCCTGCAGATCGTTCAGATGCTTTCCGATGGGGAAAAATGCGGCTGCAAGCTGCTGGAACAGTTCCAGTTTACCCAGCCCACCCTCTCCCATCACATGAAGATCCTGTGTGAGTGCGGTCTGGTCAACGCCCGCAAGGAGGGCAAATGGTCTCACTATTCCCTGAACCGGGAAACCCTGGAGGCCCTTCAGGCCTTTCTGGCCGGTCTGGGCAAAAACTGTGAATGCAAAGCGGGGTGCTGCCAATGATCTGGACCTTTCTCCAGGACCAGGTCCTGGGCATGAAATGGCTGAACAGCGCCATCGGCTCCCTGCTCAGCGCTCTTGGATTGGATATCACATCCCGGTTGGGTGGCAGCCTGCAGTTCTTTGTGTACGACGTGATCAAGATCACCATCCTGCTGTGTGCGCTGATCTTCCTCATCTCCTACATTCAAAGTTACTTCCCGCCCGAACACAGCAAAAAGATCATCGGCCGGTTTCACGGCCTGGGGGCCAACTGCATCGCCGCTCTGCTGGGCACCGTCACCCCCTTCTGCTCCTGCTCCTCCATCCCCCTGTTCATGGGCTTCACCAGTGCGGGCCTGCCTTTGGGTGTCACCTTCTCCTTCCTCATCTCCTCCCCCATGGTGGACCTGGGCAGCCTGATTCTCCTTGCCAGCATCTTCGGTGCCAAGGTGGCCGTGACCTATGTGATCGTGGGGCTGGTCATCGCGGTGGCGGGCGGCAGCCTGATCGAGGCGCTGCACATGGAGCGCCATGTGGAGGACTTCATCCTCAACGCGGGCAGCGTGGACATTCAGGCCCCCACCCTGACCCGCAGGGACCGCCTGACCTATGCCAAAGAGCAGATGGTTGGCACCTTCCAAAAGGTCTTTCCCTACATTCTGGTGGGCGTGGGCATCGGAGCCATCATTCACAACTGGATTCCCGAAGCCTGGGTGGAAACTATTCTGGGCAGCAGCAATCCCTTTGGCGTAGTCCTGGCGGTTCTGGTGGGTGTTCCCATGTACGCAGACATCTTCGGCACCATCCCGGTGGCCGAGGCCCTGCTCTCCAAGGGCGCGCAGCTGGGTACCATTCTCAGCTTCATGATGGCGGTGACCACCCTGTCGCTGCCCTCCATGATCATGCTGCGCAAGGCCATCAAGCCCCGCCTGCTGGCTATGTTCGTGGCCATCTGCACCATCGGTATCATTCTGGTGGGCTACTTTTTCAACGCAATTCAATTCCTTTTTGTTTAATTGCAGGAGGTTATTACAATGGGTTTGTTTTTTAAGAAGAAAAATGACGCACCGCAGGCTTCCTGCGGCTGTGGCACCGGCTGTGCTGTTCCGGTGGAAAGCGGTGACACCGGCCGGATGGTCAAGGTACTGGGCGGCGGCTGCGCCAAGTGCAACCAGCTGGAGGAAGCTGCCAAGGCTGCCATGACCGAGCTGGGCCTCACCCCCGAGGTGGACCACATCACCGATTTTTCCCAGATTGCCGCCTACGGCGTGATAACCACCCCCGCCCTGGTGGTCAACGGCAAGGTGGTGTGCTACGGCCGGGTGCCCGGCAAGGATGAAGTCAAGGACTTGATCCGGAAAGGAATGGAATAAACCATGGACCAGATGATTCGCGTGGCCTTCGTCTGCGTGCACAACTCCTGCCGCAGCCAGATCGCCGAGGCTCTGGGCAAAGCCCTTGCCGCCGACACCTTCGAGAGCTATTCCGCGGGCACCGAAACCAAGCCCCGCATCAACCAGGATGCCGTGCGCCTGATGAAGCAGCTGCATGGCATCGATATGGAACAGACCCAGCGCAGCAAGCTTCTGGCCGAGCTGCCCCCGGTGGACATTGTGGTGACCATGGGCTGCAACGTGAGCTGCCCCACCCTGCCCTGCCGCCACCGGGAGGACTGGGGCCTGGAGGACCCCACAGGCCAGCCGGACGAAGCCTTTGAGGCCACCATCCGGGCCATCGAGCAAAAGGTGCTGGACCTGCGCAGCCGGATTCAGAATCGCTCCATTCCCGGTACTTTTTAAATGAAAAGCCGGAGGTCTTCCAGCGTTACACCGCTGGAAGACCTCCGGCTTTTTGTTGCGTTTTTTCAGTCTTTTGTCATCACTCGCCGAGCGCACGGATCAATGCGGGCAGCTCCTTCAGATCGCGGATCACAAACTGAGCACCTGCCGCACGGAAACGCTCGCTCACCTGGCGGCAGACTTCCTCCTGCTCGGCCTCGGTCAGTGCCTCATACTCGCTCTGACTGAGCCCCAGCTCGGAACTGCCTTCCACAACGCCCACCGTCCAGACGCCTGCATTGACGCCTTCCTTGATGTCCGAAATGGTGTCGCCCACCTTCACCACATTCTTTACCGAGCTTACGCCCAGCGCTTTCATGTTGGCAAAGATCATGTACGGATACGGGCGGCCCTTTCCGTCCACCCCATCGGGGCTGATCCAGAAATCGGGTGCGTAGCCCTGCTTTTCCGCCTGCGGCACCACGATGTTCATCATGGCGTCGGTGTAGCCGGTGGTGGAGCCGATCTTCAGCCCCATCTCGCGAAGCCGGGCCGCGGTCTCCACCGCAAAGGGCTTGGGCGTGGCGTACTGGTCCAGAATGCTGAACAGCTTGGGCTCAAACTGCGCATACACCGCATCCACATCCGTATCGCAGGGCTTGCGGCCGTGGACTCGCTCCCATTCCTTGGCGATGCGCTCCATGCCCAGCATGGTACGGATGTGGTCCCGCTTGAGCATTCCCATCGGCTTGCGGGTCTCCTCCATGGTCACCGCAACTCCGTGGTGGGCAAAGGCCTCCACAAAGACCTGCACCGGGGCGAAGCAGCCGTAGTCCACCGTGGTGCCCGCCCAGTCAAAAATAACCGCTTCAATCATGCCGCCTGCTCCTTTCGCTCCTTCAAAAACGCTGCAATAATACCGGTCAGCTTCTCAATATCCTCGGGATAGATCTCGCCGATGTTGCCGATACGAAAGGTGTCCATCTCGGTCAGCTTACCCGGATAGATGGCATAGCCCCGCTCCTTGATGTAGTTGTAGAACTGGGAGAACTGGAAGGACACGCCCGCCGGGTAGAAGAAGGTGGTGATGATCGGTCCCTGATGACTGCCTTCAATGTAAGGTGCGAAGCCCATGGCCTTCATCTTCTCAATCAGCATGCGGTTGTTCTCCTGGTAGCGGCGGCTGCGGGCAGGGATGCCGCCCTCCTCCATCAGCTCATCCAGCGCCTTGGAGAACGCCAGCACCACATGTGTGGGAGAGGTGAAGCGCCATTTGCCGTCCTTCTCCATGCCCTTCCACTGGTCCAGCAGATCCAGCGACAGCGAGCGGGCCTTGCCCTCGCTGGCCAGCAGCTTGTCGCGGCGGCAGATGATGAAGGAGAAGCCGGGCACGCCCTGGATGCACTTGTTGGCACTGGACACCAGGAAGTCGATTCCCCACTCGGCCACGGGGATGTCCACCCCGCCGAAGGAGGACATGGCGTCCACAATAAAGCTCCTGCCTGCGTCGCGGACCACCTTGCCCACCGACTGGATGTCGTTCAGGATACCGGTGGTGGTTTCGCTGTGGACCATGGCCACATGGGTGATGGCGGGGTCCTCAGCCAGCAGCTGCGCCACCTGTGCCGCGTCCGGTACCTGGTCATAGCTCTGGGCGTAATGTAGATAGGGGATCTGTGCATGGGTGCAGATGTCCACCATCCGCTCACCGTAGGCGCCGTTGGAGCAGATGAGCACCTTATCGTTTGCGCCCACCACGCTGGAGAACACACTCTCCACGCCGAAGGTGCCGCTGCCCTGCATCAGCACGGCGGTGTAATCATCCTCCGAAGCATGAGCCAGCTCCAGCAGCTGGCGGCGGATCTTCTGGGTAACGACCTTGTGGTCGTCATCCCAGGTGCAGCGGTCCACCAGCATTTCCTGCTTCACGGTATCGGTGGTGGTGAGGGGGCCGGGGGTCAACAGTTTATACGGATTCATAATCATTTTCTCCTTTCGCTCAGCCCTTTGCCGCTTCGGAAAGCTGCTGGTGGGCCTGGAACAGATCGAGGGTCAGGGGCTCGCTGAACACAGAGGGATGGGCCGACTGGTTGGCCGGGTCTGCGGTCTCGCCTTCATAGAGCGGGTTGGGGTAGGTCTTGAGCAGCTCTTCCCGCCCGTTCTCGATGATGCACTGGGCCATCTCCATAGCCAGGGGGTTGGTCTTGTCGCCCTTGTCCAGCACAGCGATGGACTCGGTGAGCGAGAAGTTGCCCTCCTCGGGGTCCACATAGTCGATGGGCATTCCCTCCGCCTTGTCGGCGACCGCCTGATGGCGCAGGCCGAAGCCGATGGCTACCTCACCGGCGCGGCACAGCTTCAGAGGGCCGGAGCCGGAGGTCTCGATGTGGGCGCCGCAGTTGTCGTAGATACCGGAGAGGACCTCCTGCGCGCCGTCCTCCCCGTAGGCGTTCACCAGCGCCTGAATCAGCAGCCAGGCAGTGGAGGAGGACTGAATATCGGTGACCGCCACCTGACCGGCATAGACCGGATCGGTCAGGTCCTTCAGACTGGTGGGCGTGGGCAGACCCTCGGACTGCATCAGCTCGGTGTTCAGGATGATCGCCCCCTCCTGGGAGGTGATGGGCGCGGTGTAATCCGGAACCTCGGTCAGCGTGTTGACCTCAAAGGTCAGCGGCAGGAACATCTGGTTCTGGTCCTGAGCGCTCTGCAGATAGAAGGTGCTCATGGTCACCAGATCGGCCTCCAGGTTGGTACCCTCGGCCATCAGCTTGCCACCCAGCTCCGAGGTGCCATAGGTCTGGAAGATGTACTGACCTTTATAGCCGTTGTTGTCCAGTGCGTTCTGTATGGCGGCAACCGCTTCCTCGTCCGCGTTGGAGTAGATGACCACCTGCTCGCTGCCGCTGGCTCCGCTGCCCGCACCGCAGGCAGCCAACGTAGACAGACACAGAGCGGCCGACAGGCCCAGAGCAATTACTTTTTTCCCATTCATTGTTTGATTCCTTCCCTTTTTCTCTTATTGAAAATCCGGCTGTTCCCGCGGCCGGCCAGCCAGGCAAACAATGCCTTGGCGGCCAGGTTGGTCGCGAGGATCAGCAGCGAAAGCACAAATACCTCGTTGAAGCGGTTGACGTACTGCAGTTGCTTGATCATGGTGGTCAATACCATGGTGCGTGCGCCCGCAATAAAGATGAGCGCGCTGATGGTGACCATGGAATTGATGAAGTAGTAACTGAATACCTCGATCAGGCTGAAACGCGCGTTCGGGGTGACCACCCGCAGAATCGTTTTGAGCCAGCTGTCGCCCATGAGCATCGCAGTGGTCTCCCACCCCGCGTTCATTTTGGACAGCGAGTTTTTCATCATCAGATACGGGGTGGAAAAATAGTGCACAACGTTGCACAGAATCATCAGCAGCAGGGTGTTCTGCAGGCTGGTGCCGGAGAACAGGAACAGGTACGCCACGCCCAGCACCATACCGGGGATTGCATTGGTCACCAGAGCAATGCTTTCGATCACCCGCTTGTATCCGGAAGCCAGCGTGCTGCGCGCCGTGATCAGTGCCGCTCCATAGGCCACCAGCGTACCCAGCGCCGCAGTGAGCAGCGCCATGATCAGAGAGTGTGCATAGGCCGCCAGCAGGCTTCCGTCAGAAAATACGGCCTGCACATGCTCCAGGGAGAAGCCGGTTTTGTAAGGCCATTCCTCCACCATCGGCACCACAAAGATGACCGCAAAGATGGACAGAATCCCCAGGGAAGCAGCCGCACCGGAGATTCCCCATCCGGCGTCCCGCAGGCGGTTGCGCCGCAGCTCCGCATCCGAGATGCGGTTGTAGCGGATGTTGAAGCGCTCCAGAAGCTGCAGGATGCAGATGCTCCCGATGGAGGGCACCAGCATAAGCATGGCGATCACTGCGCCCCGGTTGAAATCCGGAATGCCACCCAGCATCTGGTTATACAGCAGTGTGGCGATAACCTTGTAACCGCCGCCCACCGAGGCCGGAATGCCGAAATCGGTGAAGCAGAGGAAAAAGGCCTGGATGAACGCACCGGCCAGCGTGCCCAGCAGCGGGCGCAGCACCGCAATCCAGAAGGTGGCCAACGGCCCGTCACCCATCACCTTGGAGACGGTGAGCGTCTTTTTGTCCACAAACCCCATGGTGTTGTGGATGAGCAGGAACGCCACCGGAATGGTGTAGATCACATAGCCGACCATCAGCCCCCAGAAGCCGTAGATGTCGAACAGCTGCCGCCCCAGCAGACGGGTGATCAGACCCTGCTTGCCGAAGGAGTAGATGATGGCAAAGCCGTAGGTGATGGTGGGCAGAAACATGGGCAGCGTGGCCGCCGCCCGCAAAAAGCCCTTGAAGCGGCCCGGCAGGCGGGTGTAATGCACCCCGTAGGCCAGCAGGAATGCCAGCACCGTGGCCGCCAGCGCGGAAGCCGCCGCCACCGCGAAGCTGTTGCCCAGTGCGGCGAGGAAGCCATCCTGCGCCAGCACCGAGCCATAAAACTCCCCGGTCAGCCCGCCGTTCCACACAGATTTGCCCAGCAGAAGCAGGATCGGCCCTGCCAGGAAGGCGGCAAACAGCACGACAATCAGCCCGAAAATGAGCTTTAATTCACGGTTCTTTCGTGTCATACGCATCCTTTACCCCGCCTGTACCGCCGGCGTAGGGCGGTCGCCGAACAGCGCGTAAATGTTGTTTCGCTTGATTTCCAGCTGGTTCAGGATGAACCGGCGCACAAAGTCGTTCCGGGGCTGATGCACAATCTCCTCGGGCTTTGCGTACTGGGAAATCACGCCGCTCTCCATGATCAGCACCCGGTCGGACAGGGTCAGCGCCTCTTCCGGGTCGTGGGTCACGATGATGGTGGTAAGCCGGTACTCCCGGGCAATAGTCTTGATCCGATCCTTGATGGACTCCTTGATCACGCCGTCCAGTGCCGACAGAGGCTCATCCAGCAGCAGGATACGGGGCTTCATCACCATGGTGCGGGCCAGCGCCACCCGCTGCTTCTGACCGCCGGAAAGCTGATCAATGCGCTTTGCCAGATGGTCCCGCAGACCCAGCAGGTCGATCAGGTCCTCTACCTCCTCTTTGGTGGAGATATCCGGCTTGTTGCGCAGGCCGTAGGTGATGTTCTGGTAGACATTCAGGTTCGGAAACAGGGCGTAGTCCTGAAACACGATGTTGAATCCGCGCTTTTCCATGGGGGTTCCGGTCAGGTCCTGACCGTCGTACCGGATGGTACCTCCATCCACATCCACAATGCCCAGGATCAGATTCAGCAGGGTGGTCTTGCCGCATCCGGAAGGGGCCCCAGGATGGAAACGATCTCGCCGTCCTCCACCTGCAGAGAGATGTCCTTCAGCACCGGCACACCGTCAAATGATTTCTGGATATGTTCCAGTTCCAGCATAATTGAAGCTCCTCTCTCAGGAAAAATGATTGGTTCGGAGTGTTGTCGTGCTCTTTTTGCCGACGGTGTCATCCTACCAGATTTTCCGGAATAGCCACAATCACAGCAAGTTTAAGTTTCCGTAAGTGCAACGTTAAAATCCATCAAAAAAGCCGCGCGCCCTTGTAATTTTCTTACAAGGGCGCGCAGCCTCTTTAGGGTTTTACCGGATAGGTGCGGTCCGCGATGACCGCGCCGCTTTTGTCCAGATTGCGGGAAAACCGCTCGTAATCGCTTTGGATGATTCCCATATACAAAAGATCCACCACAGCCAGATCCGGAATGCGGGAAAAAATTGCGGTGCCATAGATCGACAGCTCCTGCTCCCCGGTGCTCAGGCACACATCCGCATACTTTGCAATCAGTGAATCCCGGGGTCCGGTGATGGCAATGGTCCCCGCACCTGCCTTGCGGGCTTGCCGGAGAGCCTTCACCGTATCGGCCGAGCAGCCGGAATGGGACACCGCCACCGCCACATCCGCCACACCCAGATGCGCTGCGGAGATCTGCTGCAGGTAAGCGTCGGTGTGCATGCGGCAGTTCAGCCCCAGATAGGTCAGCTTGGTGAGCAGGTCCCCGGCGGGCGTGAACGAGTTTTCCACCCCGTAGATATCAATGGTCCGCGCGGTTGCCAGCATCCGCACCGCCCGGCTCAGATCCTCCACCGAAAGGGCTTTCAATGCGTTTTCCAGCAGTCCCCCGGCAATTCGCGTTTCCTTGAGGGGAAGCTCCTCCAGCCGGTCCCAGGGCTTGAGGTCAAAATCTCCCAGATGATTGAAGTAGGGCTGCCGGGGCGCGCTGCCGCTGCGATCCCGCAAAAGGCAATATTTGAAGCTTCGGTATCCATCAAATCCCATGGCCTGCACAAAGCGCACCACTGTGGGCTGGCTCACCCCCACCTGCTCGGCCAATTCCGAAATGGTGCAGCGGGTACATTCCTCCGGATGATTCAGCACATGGTCCGCCACCCGCTGCTCCGAGGGCCGCAGAGATGCGTAAACGCTCTTCACCCGGTCCAAAACCTGTATTTCATGTCGCATTAAAATTCCCCCTCCGCCTTGTAACAAAACTACAGCGCCAGGATGCGCAGCACACGTTTTCTTACAGAATTTCACACTGCCGTTTGTAACAAAGCCCGTAAATTTTTCTCTTCTTTCCCTGATCACGCCGGGCAGCTGCCTGTTTTCCCCTCCAAACCGGCCCGGTTTCCCCTTGCCGGAACGGCCTCTGCCGCGTTTGACTCATAATTGTACCAAGCGGATATAAAATCTCCAAGCTTTGCCGTGTAAACACTTTGTAAAACGCCCGGCCCGGCTGTTTCTTTGCTTCCAAATTTCCATCTCTTCCCTCAAGGATTCTTGGATTTTCTATTGACGGATATCGTACTGCGCGCTATAATAAAGTCAACACATGAACACTTATTCATATGTGAGGTGATTTTATATGACTCCCCACGAGCATCCGGCGGAGCACAAGGCAAATCCTGCCGTGGAATCCGCGCCCCTTCACCCGGACGCGGTGGAAAACGTGCGCGCCAACCTGCCGGACGACGAGTTTCTCTACGATCTGGCCGAGCTGTTCAAGGTCTTTGGTGACTCCACCCGCATCAAGGTGCTGTTCGCCCTGTTTGAAAGCGAGCTGTGCGTGGGCGACATCGCCCAGGTACTGGGGCTTTCCCAGTCGGCGGTAAGCCATCAGCTGCGGATTCTGAAGCAGTCCAAGCTGGTCAAGTTCCGCCGGGAGGGCAAGGCCGTTTATTACTCGCTGGATGACGATCACGTACGGTCCATACTTTCCATGGGCGCCGAGCATGTGGAGGAATGACCCTTCTTCCTTATTATGAAATAATACACATCACAAAGGAGTTTTAAATCATGCAAAAGAAATTCAGCATCGAAGTGGATTGTGCCAACTGCGCCGCCAAGGTGGAAGCCGCCGTGGCCCAGATCCCCGGCGTGAACAGCGCCGCCGTCAGCTTTATGGCCCAGAAGCTGGTCATCGACGCGGAGGAGGCGGAGTTTGCCCGCATCCTGAAGGAAGTGGCCAAGGTAGGCCGCCGCATCGACCCGGATTTCGCCATCGATTTCTGACCCGGGGCTAAGTCTCCGGTAAAATGGGCCTTCGGCCCTGCTTGAGGTGTTACCTATGACAAGAAAACAGACCCGCATGCTGCGCCGCATCCTGATTTCCGTTGCGACGCTGGCTGTGGTTTGGGTGCTCTGCGCCTTTGTGCCCCTGCCCTGGTACGCACAGCTGGCGCTGTATCTTATCCCCTACCTGATCATCGGCTACGACGTGCTGCGCAAAGCCTTCCTGGGCGTGGTACAGGGCGAGATCTTCGACGAAAACTTCCTCATGGCCATTGCCACCGTGGGCGCGCTGGCCCTGCAGGAGTACCGGGAAGCCGCCGCCGTTATGCTGTTCTACCAGATCGGCGAGCTGTTCCAGAGCTACGCGGTGGGTAAGAGCCGGAAAAACATCGCCGCTCTCATGGACATCCGCCCGGATTACGCCAACCTGGAGACCGGTGATGGCGTGCAGCAGGTGGACCCGGACACCGTGGCTGTGGGCGACGTAATTCTGATCCGCCCCGGCGAGAAAATCCCTCTGGACGGCGTTGTGCTGGAGGGCAGCGGCACCATCAACACCAGCGCCCTCACCGGCGAGAGCCGTCCCCGCCGGGTAAGCCCCGGCGACGATGTGATCTCCGGCTGCGTGAACCAGGACGAGGTGCTGCGGGTGAAGGTATCCAAGCCCTTCGGCCAGTCCACCGTGGCTCGTATCCTGGAGCTGGTGGAGAACTCCAGTTTGAAAAAAGCCAAGGCAGAAAACTTCATCACCAAGTTCGCTCGTTACTACACCCCCGCCGTCTGCATCGGTGCTGCGGCGCTGGCCATCCTGCCCAGCCTGTTCACCGGCCAGTGGGGCGTCTGGGTGAGCCGCGCGCTCACCTTCCTGGTCATCAGCTGCCCCTGTGCGCTGGTCATCAGCATTCCCCTCACCTTCTTCGGCGGCATCGGCGGCGCTTCCCGCAGCGGTATCCTGATCAAGGGCGGCAACTATCTGGAAGCCCTGGCCCAGGTGAAGACCATCGTGTTCGACAAGACCGGCACCCTGACCCAGGGCGTGTTCCAGGTGACCGGCGTGTTCCCTGCCGAGGGCTTCACCGAGGATACCCTCCTGGAAACCGCTGCCCTGGCCGAAAGCTGGTCCAATCATCCCATTGCCCAGAGCCTGCGGGCCGCCTGGGGCAAGCCGCTGGATTCCAGCCGCACACGGCAGGTACACGAGGAGGCCGGCCACGGCCTGACCGCTCAGGTGGACGGCGTACCGGTGGCCGCCGGCAATGCCCGCCTGATGGCTCAGCAAGGTGTGCAGATTCCCAAGAGCAGCAAGCCCGCCGAGGGAGCCACCGTGGTGTATCTGGCCATCAACGGTACCTACGCAGGCTTTTTGCAGATCAGTGACGTGGAAAAGCCCACCTCCGCCCAGGCCATTCAGAGCCTGAAGCGGCAGGGCATCCGCACCGTAATGCTCACCGGCGACGCTGAGGCTGCTGCCCATCAGGTAGCCCGGCGCCTTGGCCTGGACGATTACCACGCCCAGCTGCTGCCCGGCGATAAAGTGGAAAAGCTGGAACAGCTGCTGAACGCCAAAGCCCCCAATTCCACCCTGGCTTTTGTGGGCGACGGCATCAACGACGCGCCGGTACTGCGCCGGGCAGACGTGGGCATCGCCATGGGAAGTCTCGGGTCCGACGCGGCAATCGAAGCAGCGGACGTGGTGCTGATGGATGACGACCCCGCCAAGCTGCCGCTGGCTTTGCGCATCGCCCGTAAGTGCCGCCGCATCGTGTATCAGAACATCGCGTTCGCCCTGGCGGTAAAGTTCCTGTGCCTGATCCTGGGCGCGGTAGGCATTGCCAACATGTGGTGGGCGGTGTTCGCGGACGTGGGCGTGATGGTGCTGGCTGTGCTGAATGCCACACGCATGCTGCGGCCGGTAAAGCCGGAATAAAACCGTTTTTCTCTCCCCCGGAAGGAAGCTTCTTCCGGGGGATTTCTTTGTCCGCATAGCGCGTTTCACGCCCGCATACACATGAAATAAAACTTATGTGTGGGGGGATGCGCAGTTATGAAAGGCAACCCGGAGGAGCGAGCTGTGCTGCTGGGCGAATACATTGCCCGCACCGGCGCCACGGTGCGCGCCGCGGCCGACCGCTTCGGTATCTCCAAAAGTACCGTCCATAAGGACATCACTTCTCGTTTGCGTCATCTGGACCCGGAGCTGTTCCGCCGGGCGCAGACGGTGCTGGAACGGAACAAGGCCGAGCGCCATCTGCGGGGCGGAGCCGCCACCCGTAAAAAATATGCGCATCCACCCTGAGTACCGTCTGTGACTAGATTCCTTTTCCCTTTGTGTGAAATCGGGTATAATAAAAAAAACAACCACCGCATGCCCAGTGCATTGCCGCTTTCGGCCTGGCCGGGCGCTGCGGTTTCCACACAAGGGAGGATCTTCATGGATCGATTCGACTGCGCCGTGATCGGCGGCGGCCCCGCCGGGCTTTCGGCGGCCATTAATCTGCATCAGCGCGGCAAGACCGTTCAGGTTCTGGGCGCAGCGCCCGGTTTTCTGGCCAAGGCCGAGCAGGTGGACAACTATCTGGGCATGCCCGGCGTAACCGGCGAGGAGATGCTGCGCCAGTTCTCCGCTCACGCGGCGGCGATGGGCATTCAGGCGCTGCCCGGCCGGGTGGCCAACATTCTGCCCATGGGGGGCGGCTTTATGATCAACTTCAACGGCGAGATTCTGGAAAGCCGCACCGTCATTCTGGCCTGTGGCATTGCCCGAGCCAAGCCGGTGCCCGGCGAGGCGGAGTTCCTGGGCCGTGGTGTCTCTTACTGCGCCACCTGCGACGGTATGCTCTACCGGGGCAAAAAGCTGCTGGTCTGGGGGCTTTCGCCGGAGGCCGCCCACGAGGCCAACTTCCTGGATTCCATCGGCTGCCAGGTAAGCTTTGTGGCCGCCAAGCAGCCGCCGGAGCTGCGGGAAAGCGTACGCTTCATCCCCGGCAACCTGAAGGCAGTTGGCGGCGATGCTGTGGTGCAGTGGGCACAGATCGGCCCAAAGCAGGAGGCCTTTGACGGCGTGTTCATCCTGCGCAGCGCCATTGCGCCGGACACCCTGCTGCCCGGCCTGGCCATTGAGAATGGCTCGGTGCCGGTGGACCGCAATATGGCCACCAACCTTCCCGGTGTGTTTGCGGCAGGCGACGTGACCGGCGCACCGCTGCAGGTGGCCAAGGCGGTGGGCGAAGGCCTGATTGCCGGGCTGAGCGCGGCGGACTATCTGGACAAAAACCCCGCCTGATTTTCTTTTTCAAAACGCTTTCGCGCGGGCTGCAAATCACTCCGCAGCCCGCGCATTTATTTTTCCGGTAATTTTTGAAAAAAGGGGTTGACATTTGCAAACCTCGACGGTATAATAATAAAGCACTCAGGGCACGGCCCAAGAGAGCAGAAATATTGGAGAATTGTGTAAGGGTAGCACGACAGACTCTGACTCTGTTTGTGAGGGTTCGAATCCTTCTTCTCCAACCAGAAATAGCAGCAGCCCAACCGCTGCTGCTATTTTTTACATCGGGGTGTAGCGCAGTTGGTAGCGCGCCTGGTTCGGGACCAGGAAGCCGTGGGTTCAAGTCCCGTCACTCCGACCATCAAAAAGACCGCTGACAAAAGTCAGCGGTCTTTTTGATTTTCCTGTTCAAAGTTCACTCAGTTTCCGCTCTTTCAATACCGGAATATGATACCGCTCTAAATAAATCGTCGGATCACCGACAATTTGACTCGGCTGCACGCCTGTTTTTGCGAAGATATTTTGCAGTTCCTGCTCTGTTCCGGGGTTTTGCTCAAAGTTCTTGCTATAAACAAAGCAACCCGCGGCACACAGATCATTCCCCTGCTCCACCCCGATGTAGCCGAGTCTTCGATAGAATTTTGCCAGATGCTTCGGTTCCAACAGATACGGTGTCATGGCATACAGCGTTTCTTTCGCGGAGTAAAAGTCTTTCAATCGGATAAAACATTCGCAAATTTCAAATCTCGCGCTGATTCCGATGGGATTAAACTCCAGGCTGGCCCGGTATGCTTCGATTGCTTCTTCGTATTTTCCCTCTTCCACAAGCTGGAATCCTTTCCTGTACTGCTCACGGTACTGGTTGCCGGAATTCTAGCATATAAACCCATCATCCGTACCATACAATTTCCCGTATATGGCATGCTCCAAAGGCCCTTCAAAGCAATACTCACCCACAAACATGCTTCCCTGCTTTGGGGAGGTCTTCTCATGCTCCGATTGGGCCGCTTTACACAAAAACAGCATATCCTCTTCGCTCTCGACGGCAAAGGAGTGATCCATCCGGTTAAGCATCGTATAAGTGAACGCTCTGCGCGCCATTTCAATCGTGCGCGCCAAACTGCCGTGCCGCACCTGAAAGCCGCGCACGATCACCTCATCATCGCTTCCGGGGAGTGCCTTGCGGATAATGGCTTCCGTATAACTGGTCAATATCTCACAATAACCGTTTTCGTCAAGTTCATCCAGCGAAACTCCATAAATTTTCGCCAACGAACAGATGATAATATCGGCCTGATGCACCCCTTCCGGGAAAAGGCCCTTTCTTTCATCTGCATTGCAGCGCCGGTAAGCCGCCTCCACCTTCTGACTGTGGTCCATCTCTTTTTTTCTGAATAAGCCAAACATCCGCATGGTGCTCCCTCCTTTCTCTCAGCATATCACAAAACGTCGATCAGCGGATATGGGAACCGAAAAATCTTTTCCTCTCGCAGAAACGCTTTGTTTTATGATATCATCGAAATGAGGGACAAACCTTTTATCACTATAGACTTACGCCTTCCGAACCGGGCGGATATATTTCCAGAAACGGCTGCAATCGTGGTAAAAGTAGAACATTCTGCCCGGTGTGAGGTCTAACTGATAACCCGAAGCAGAATAGTCAAATTCCCGCATCGCCTGCTCCATGGCCTCTTCCACCGCGCTGTTCTCAGTTTCAAAATCGAAAGGCCCATGTTCAAACACGATGTAGTCCCCTTCGGGCACCACCGTCAAAAGCATCTGCGGCGGCACCGGCCCATTGTAATCCAGCGGCAGGCGCACGCCATAGCACTCGGCCAGCGGTATCCCCCAGCTGCAAATCCGGCCCGCTGGATCATTCATAAATGCCATGATCTGCCCGCTGCTGCTGTTCGCTTCCCTGCCGCCCAGATCATCCAGTTTATCGGGAATGCCATCCAGCAGGCTGCAGATTGTTTCGCAGTCCTGCCCGGGGATGCGACTCTGCTTTTGCCAGAAATCCCAATAGCCAATACTCTCGTAGTTTTTGATGTGCAGGAACTTGTGGGCAGGGATGGTGACGAAATAGGTTTTCACCTTGCTCTGTATGCCGGGCATACCGGTTCCTCCATTCTCCAGCAGATAGCAGTCAAAGGGACGCAGGATCGTACGCAGCGCCACCGGCACCGGATGCCTGCGGTACTCGCTGGGGGTAAGTCCATAGACCTCCCGGAATGCGCGGGTAAAGGCTTCATGAGAGAAAAAGCCATGGTCCAGCGCGATCTTCAGCACGCTTTCTTCTGTATCGCGAAGCTTCCTGAGCGAGAAGGCCAGTCTCCGGCAGCGAAGATAATCCCGAAACTGCATGCCGGAGATTTCCCGGAATTTTCTTGAAAAATGAAATTCCGAATACCCAAACTCCTGCGCCAGCAGCTTCAGGGTCAGCGCCTCGTCGTTTTTGTCCCGGATGCAGGCATCGATCCGGTCCACAATGTGCTGGATTTTTCTCTGCCATTGTTCACTCATATCGTTTTCCTCCTGCGTTTCTGCTTTCATTATACCCGCCAGCACTGGATTTTGCTTGATTGGATTTGCGGTTTCTTCCGAACGCAGCCCAACACGGCAGCCGATTCGTGTTGTTCCGCCTTTTGCGCGGGGCTGGTACAATAAGGCCATCACAACAAAGGAGGCCAATGTGCTATGAATACTGACAAAATTTACGCGGAACAACTGGCAAACGAATACGCACCGAAGAATCACTCCAAGGTGATCGCACTGCGCAAACTGGACGCCCGGGCAAAGCTGCCCGCAACCGTTTTCACCTATTCCCTGGGCATCTGCACTGCACTGATTACCGGCGTGGGCATGTGCCTTTCCATGCGGATCATCGGCAGCGGCAGCACCCCCATGTTCGTGCTGGGCGTGCTGGTCGGCATCGTCGGGCTGGCCGGAATGGGGCTGAACTACCCGCTTTACAAGCATCTGCTGGCCAAGGGCAAGCAGAAATACGCCTTTGAAATTATGGAGCTGGCAAAAGAGATCAGCGAAGCATAAACAAAAACCGGCCGGGCCTTGCCCGCAGACAAAAGGAGATGCAGTTTCTTGAACAAGACGGAAAGCAAATATTTCAGCACCGCAGCACGGATGGACGAGGCCTTCCTGGCTTTGCTGGAAAAGAAGGATCTGCCCTATATCACCGTGAAGGAAATCTGCCAGCAGGCCGGGGTCAACCGGTCCACCTTTTATCTGCATTACGAGACCATTGGCGATCTGCTGGCCGAGAGCGTGCAATATATGACCGAACGCTTTCTGGACCATATGCGCCAGCGCACCGAGCCCTTTGCGGCCAGCGATACGCCTCTTTCCGCCGGGCGTGCCTATTTCATCACACCGGAATACCTGGAGCCCTATCTGAGCTACATCGCACAGAACAAGCGGCTGTTCCGCACAGCCATGGAGCAATCTGCCGTTCTGCGGCTGGACCGGGTATACCAGCGGATGTTCCGCCATGTGTTTTCCCCCATACTGGAGCAGTTTCAGGTTCCGGAGGAGAACCGGATGTATCTGATGGCCTTTTACATTCACGGTCTGATGGCCATTGTGGACCAGTGGCTGCAGAATGACTGCGCGGATTCCATCCAAAAAATCAGCGCCATCATGCAGCAGTGTGTGGCCCGGCCGGGCCACAAGGGAGAACCACTATGAAAGCAGCAATCTATGCAGGAAAAGAGCAGATCGAATTGAAAGAGCTCCCCCTCCCCGAGGTGGGCGAACATGACGTATTGATTCAAAACATTTACTCCAGCGTCTGCGGTACCGATACTGCCGTCTTCTTCGGCGGACCGGGCACCGGGCACAAGGTGACCGTGGGTGGCGAATTCGGCCACGAAACGGTTTCCCGGGTGGTCAAAACCGGCCGCCTGGTCACGGATTTCACCGTTGGAGAACGGGTATATCCCTACCCGCTGTGTGCAAAGAACGATCCCTCCCGCGCGGGAACACTGGGGGGATTTTCCGAACACATCCTCGTGCCGCAGGCCCGGCGCAATGTGGGGCTGTATCCGGTGGATGACCGCATCCCGGACCGGCTGGCAAGCCTGATCGAGCCCTTCACTGTGGGCTGCCGGGCGGCCCGGCGCGGCATGATCCCCGCCGGTGAGGGCCGGTATCTGTCCGGCCAATCGGCGGTGGTGTTCGGGTGCGGCACCATCGGCATTGCAGCGGCCGCCGCCTTCTCCTATTTTGGAATGGCCCGGGTCATGCTCTGCGATTTTTCCGACTTCCGGCTGAACCTGGCCAAAGATCTGGGCTTCGCCGTCTGCAATCCCGCGCGGGAGGATTTCCGAGCCCGTGCGCTGGAGTATTTCGGCTCTGCGCCCTCGCTGGCCGGGCCGACCGCGAACATCGACTGCTGGCTGGACGCAGCGGGCGCTCCGTCCATTCTGGAGGATTTTCTCCGCCTGGGCAAGATCGAAAGCCGGTTTGTGAGCGTAGGCGTGAACAACGCGCCGCGCACCATCGACCTGCTTCACATGACCTACGCCCAGCAGAGCATCATCGGCTCCGGCGGATACATGCCGCAGGACGTATGGGATGTGCAGCGCATCATGACCTGCGGCCGCTGGAACATGGAATCCATCATCACCCACGAGTTCCCGCTGGATCAGCTGGAAACCGCCATCCGCACCGCCGCCGATGTGGAACACGCCGGCAATGTGGTGATCCGCATGCTCCCCGAGCCCTGACTCTTCTGCTCTCTGCCAAAAAAGCTCCCCGGCAATGGGACAGGTGCTCATAAGAAAGTGATTTGAAAGAATTACGATTATGGCATCTGTCAGGCAGGATTGGGCAACGAAGAAATACGCCGTATTCAGCAGATTTTGCTGGATACGGCGTATTTTCTTGCCTATTTACGCTTTCTTTTTCCTTTCCCGTGTGTCATGCTGGCCCTGCCACGCTGGCTTATGGGGCTTTTCATGTGCTTTGATAACCGCAGTATCTCAATCAGCGTGATAAACTGCTCCTTTGTGATGGCATCATAGTCAATGCCGAAAGTCGCCAGAAACGCCCGCGCCTTCTTTTCGTCGCTGCTGCCTTCAAAGTTCATGGCGATCTGCAACTGCTGCTGGGCTTGTGCAGCGGCGGATGGCTCGTCTGCTGTTGTGCTGTCGGTTTTGTGGGCTTCCCGAATATCGCGGAGTATCCCTGTCAGGCTATCTGCAACCACATGACCGAAGTATTCTTCCTCCGACACCTGCGACAATTCCAGTGTGCGGAGATAGAGATCGTTCGCACTATCCTCTCGCTTTGCCAGCACCATTTGACGCACGGCTTCCAGCACGGCGTTCATGTCGTTGATCCGCATATCTGCAATGCGGTCAACATAGATTTCCGCATCCAGCATCAAACGCTGAAAATCTTTGTGGCAGATCAGCTCCGACAGCAGCCGGTGGTTAAACTGTCCATTCTTCAACACCTCAATCGCACCATCACCCAAATGCAGGGCTTCCAGCTCTGTGTTTGGGTGATTTTTTGTTTCCGTCAATCCCATTAAGTAATCGGCGGATACCCCATAGAACTTTGCCAGCGCCGCGATGCTGAACGGACTAATGTCCTTAAAATCGTCTGTCTCATATTTGCCGAGGGCAGCACGGGAAATCCCCGTTGCCTCGGACAGTTGCTCCAGCGTTAGACCGCGCTCTGTCCGCAAATCTTTAAGCCGCTCCGGGATTGTCAGCTTGATGTTCATATCCACGCCCCCTCTCGTTCTGCTTCCCATTATAGCACAGATTTCTATAAGCGTGGAAATTTCCGCTTTTCGCACCTATTTTCCAACCTCTTGGATATACGGGAACAGGCCCGATTTTTCGTTAAACTGTACTTGTCGGGAGACAACAGTACCTTGAAAATTATATGACCGTCCGAATGGGATACCCCCGGCAGGGGAAGCAGCGCCATGACCCCATGTGTTTGAAAGCACGGGGGAGCGTGCCAATGCCGGAATACGCCGCTGAGAAGGCAGGGGCAGGAACGGCATTCGGGAAGGACGGCGAAAATGCAGCGATATTTTCAAATGAAGTGAAAACAGCGAAAAATCTGGCGTTTTCACATTGATAACGCCATCAAAGAACGATACGCCAGGCAGCGATGCGAGTACGCTGTTCGGCGTACAACTTTCCTACTCCGCGAAAATCCATGCGGAACAGTGAAACCGAAGCCTGACAGTTGTGAACAGGGCTTCGCATACGGCAGAGGAAACAGTTAGTCGCATACCATTATCCATTGCCCAGCGATGAACCCAGTACGCTCATCAGCGCACCGGCTTCATCATTGGGCAAACGAAAAAAGGAGGGCAAAACTGTGAAAAGCAAAGAGATTTACCGAAACGAAATCAAATCGTACATCATCCGGGCGGGCATGACCATGAGCGAGGCCGTGGAAATTTTGGCCGATGAATACGTTTGGAGCAGCAGCGTCCCGAATCTGTCCGACAAACTGAAGCGCGGCAGCTTGCGCTACGGCGAGGCGGTGGAGCTGGCCGATGTACTGGGGTATAATATTGTTTGGGAAAAGCGCGGAAAGGATGGGAGATAATTGCTTCCACAAATTATAATCGGTAGAAATATTCGCTCTTAAGTGATATAATTATTTTTAAAATAGAGAAATTGAAGGAGGCGTTGTCGTGGACTTTTGGAGTAAGATGCTATCAAATATTGCAGATGCAGTTCTTCCAAAAGATTTGGATGATGACGCACTTCTTATGCAAATGGACGAGGCTCTGCAAGAAGAAAAGAGTTTATGGCATTCGCAGCAACAATTCCTAGATCCTTGCGTAGTTAAAAATTTTCAGGAAAAATGGTATTCGGCATATTGTACTGCGGAAAAGAAAACACATGGCTTATTATTCTCTATTGGTTTATCTGGCCGCAAAATTCGCAATGTTGCTCCTCGGTTTATTGAAATTTATGAGCAGCTCCCATCCAAATTGCAAGCACATAACAACCAGTTGGCAAGTCAAAAAGCGGCGGATGCAGCGAAACTGATTTTACCCGTAGAGGGGAAAATGCTTGACGAACAACAACTTCGATGTATCACAAAGGAAGTCCACAATCATCTTGTTCTTGCCGGGGCAGGGACTGGAAAAACCACTACCATCATCGGCTATGTCAAATATCTTCTGAAAAAGAAAATCTGTATGCCGGACGACATTTTAGTTCTGTCATTTACCAACGCATCTGCCGCAGAAATGAGTGAACGATTAAACAAAGAAATTGGCAGACCGATTCATGCACAGACATTCCATAAATTGGGGTTAGATATTATTGCGTCTGTGCAAGGGAAAAAGCCCAAAATTTATTCCTCTGACATTCGTCAATTTGTCAGAAAGCAGTTGGATATGCTGACACAAGACTTGGGCTATTTGAGAAAATTGTGCGTGTATCTGACTTATAATGGAGTAGAGCAGAAGTCCGAGTTTGATTTTGAAACGGAGGAAGAATACCGCTCTTATCTGAAATATAATCCACCAATAACACTAAAAAAAGAAACAGTGAAAAGCTATGGCGAGTTGGATATTGCCAATTTCCTGACGCAAAATGGAATTACTTATGTGTATGAGCAGGAATACCCGATTGATACGAGAACTTCTGAGTTTGGGCAATACTACCCTGATTTTTATCTTCCTAACTTTGACGTATATATAGAATATTTCGGTATTAACCGTCAAGGAGAGGTTCCAGCCTATTTCTCTGGGAAAAACGGAATGTCAGCAGCTCAAGCATATCAGGAGGGGATCAAATGGAAACGCGAGTTACATCGAAAAAATGGTACGCGAATGATCGAAGTCTACGCCTATGAAAAATTTGAATGACAACCTCGAATAAAGAATGACACAAAATCAGCAGTGCGTCAGCAATCAGAAAATTCAAACCGCCTGTCCCTTTGGCTGAGCTAATCGGTCTGTGGGACAGGCGGTTTTCTTTGCCTTGAATGATGGATAGATAGGGACGATTTACTGTCAGGATAAAGGTCGATTTTGGGCGTTTTCTTTCGCTGTAAGCGGCTTTTGAACGGCTTGCCATATCTCGGTATTCATACCTCTGCGAACAGCTCTCAGAGGCCATAAGGATTAATTTTCTGCCGTCTCCGTATGGCAATATCCGCACAGGGAAAATCCATACACGGATAATCCGCATCTGGAAAACCCGTACACGGGAAATCCGTATACGGAAAATCCCGCACAATAAAATACTAAATAAAGAAATACCAAAGAATCAAATAACAATCTAATTAAATATCAATTCTATCAATCTTGATAAGACCAGACTATTACCCAAATTTGCAATGGTTCTCCGTTTGGATTGGATGGACAGGACTACTGTCAGAAAAATGTCGATTTTAACGGTCGCTCCTATCCTTGGAGTCTCTATGGACGCTAACCCTATTGACAGCGCAAAGCATATGGAGTATAATTTGTTATACAAATCATACTATATGAGGTATTACTGCGATGGGAAGGCCAAAGGGAAAATATGCATGGACTGCAACGGTGGGCGAAAAAGGACAGATCGTCATTCCCAAACAGGCAAGGGAACTATTTGATATCCAGCCGGGTGATACGCTGGTGCTTTTGGGCGATGTGAAAAGAGGGATTGCGATCCCTCCCAAAGCGATGTTCTCTCAGTTTGCCGCCGCGGTATTTGAAACGGAACAGGAGGACGAGTAAATGCCACTGTGCGAAATCAAAAATCTGCGAAAGACATATCCGTCCTTTACCCTAACCGACCTGTCCTTCCAGCTGAACGCTGGTCAAATCGTCGGGTTCATCGGCAGAAACGGGGCCGGGAAAACGACAACGATCAAATCCATGCTGGGGCTGATCCACCCCGACGGCGGCGAGGTGTGCTATTTTGGCTTGCCCTTTTGGGGGTATGAGGAAGAGATCAAGCAGAGGATTGGGTATTCCACAGGAGCTGTCAACTACTATCCCAAGAAGAAGATACGGAATATCGTATCTGTGACGAAAACTTTTTTCTCTGCATGGGATGATGGAGCTTACCGCGAATACCTTTCGCTCTTCGCTCTGGACGAGGACAAAACACCATCGGAGCTTTCCGAGGGCATGAAGGTAAAATTTAATCTCCTGCTTGCGCTGTCTCACAGAGCGGAGATGCTGATTTTGGATGAACCAACCAGCGGCCTTGATCCGTTTTCGCGTGATGAGCTGCTGGATCTATTCGCGGAACTCAAAAGGCGGGGCGTGGCTGTGCTGTTTTCCACACACATCACCTCAGATATCGAGAAATGCGCCGATGACATTCTGTATATCCGGGATGGAAAGCTCGTTGCTAACTGTTCCATGGACGATTTCCGCAAGAATTGCTGCGGAGATGGTGAAAGTCTGGAAGATGCCATTCTGCGCATGGAAAGGGGTGTCAGGGCATGATCAAGCTGCTGAGAAAAGAGATACAACTGGCAGCATCGCCTCTTTCCTACTTCTTCATCGGGTTTGGCCTGATGGCGTTCGTTCCCGGATACCCAATTCTGGTCGGCTCCTTTTTCGTCTGCCTTGGGCTGTTCCAGTCCTTTCAGACAGCGAGAGAGGCGAACGATCTGACCTATACGGCTCTCCTTCCGGTCGCGAAGCGCGATGTTGTCCGGGCAAAATATGCCTTTTGCTGTTTTATCGAGATTTGCTATTTTACATTGACCGGGGCCGTGACGCTGATCCGTATGACTTTGCTGTCCAACGCTGCGGTCTACAGAAATAATGTTCTGATGAATGCAAATCTTGTCTATCTCGCCTTTGTACTGCTGATCCTGGGGCTGTTCAACGCAATATTTGTCGGCGGATTTTTTCAGACTGCCTACAAATTTGCCAAACCCTTTGTAAAATTTATTATTGCCGCCTTTGCGGTCGTGGGGCTGGGCGAAACGCTTTTTCACATCCCGGGGCTCGCTGCGTTGAACGCGTTTGGTTTTGCGCATATGGGGTTGCAGTTGGGCATCCTTGCACTGGGGATCCTTCTGTTTTCAGGATTGACGGTGTTATCCAAACACCGGGCAATGCGAAATTTTGAAAGGATTGACTTGTGATACGAAATGAATGAGATAAACAAAACTTTATACATTCCTCTATACGGTAAGGCGAAGGTCAGTAAAATGGGGATTATCCTGAATGATAAGACCGCCGAAACAATATGGGATGAAAACGCTGTATCACTGGGAAGAAAGTCGAAATCCAAATGGCTTGCGTACTTTATGGCGATGCGGGCGAGGGTATTTGACGACTGGGTCAGGCATATGCTTTCCGAAAATTCAGATGCCATCGTGATCCATATTGGCTGCGGACTGGACAGCCGGGTCAGCCGCATCGGCCCAGTAAATACCATGTGGTATGATATGGACTTTCCGGAGGTAATCACAGAACGAAAAAAATTCTATGCTGAAACAGCCCATTACCGTATGCTTTCCGGAAACGCCGCAGATCCTATGTGGCTGACACAAATTCCTGCCGGCGAAGCAGCAGTGATTGTGATGGAAGGCGTTAGCATGTACCTTGCGCCCAAAGAACTCGCAGGCCTGTTCGAGATGCTGGAAGAGCGGTTTCCCTCTTTGTGCCTTCTGATGGATGTGTATACGGGGCTTGGCGCAAATCTGACCAGATTCAAAAACCCCATTCACGAAGTTGGGGTAACAAAGGCCTATGGAATAGACGATCCTGCGGTACCGCTTGGCACAAGCGGGATCCGCTATGTTCGGGAGCATTCCATGACACCGTCGGAGCTTGTAGCAGAGCTGAAGGGATTTGAGGGCTTCTTTTTCAAAACCCTGTTTGCCGGGAAATTCGCAAAGAAACTTTATAGATTGTATGAATATCAATACGGATATTGATGATTTTCATATGGGGTTTCTTCCTCTCCGCTTGGTGGGTTTGGGACACTCTCAAAATAGAAAAATGGAGCTCCGGCTGAAAGCTCGGAACGCCCATTTTTCCGGTGTGTGGCCACACCGGATGTGCTTGCTAATCAGCAAGTCACTCCGGTATGGCAAGCACCGCTTTTCTGCAAGTGTACATACACTTGCTGTGCTTGCTCTTACTCTTCAATCTCAGTCCCAAACCCGTTCCTCTGTGAATTTTGCGCGAACACGAACACTTTTTTCGCTTGGAATCTTGACTCGAACACATGTTCCTGATATACTGAAATCAACCAAATAAAGTAGCTGTGCTGTGGAGCCGCTGACGAAGCGAAGTCTTCCTAATGCCGCATGAACGCAGAAATCCGCACGGGTTTCTGTGATGTCGGTATGGGAAGATTTTTTACCGTCATGCGGCTCTTTTCTTTTCCTCCGTCCGCTCTCCCGCCAGTGGGAAGGAGCGTGCCATGTAAGCAGAATCATAACCGGTCAAAGCCTTTGGCAAAGGGCGGCTTTGCCGCCTTGGTTGCTTATCTGCACGGCAGAACGCCGCTGTCAAGGACGCGCAGCGAGGCGAAGCCGGTTCCTTGACTGCGGCGGGCTGCTGTGCTACACACGACAAATACGGAGGAAATCGGAATATGAAAAATCAATACAGCCGCATGGATAATATCTGCCCGAAAGAACCCAGGAAATTACGGATTCCCGACCAGATCGACCTCTACATGGAGGACGGCACCATCTACCATGTCCGTAGCTTCTTTACCGGGGATTTGATGATGGGCGATGTGCTGGATGCCCTGACGATGGAAAAGTTGGAAAGGGCACAGTGAATCCCGGCACTTTGCCCAGTGGAATCAACAGCGGCGCGGTGGTATAATACAATCAGGATTTCTGATTGTGATACGCACTGCATTTCGGGAGGTTAAAGAAGAAAATGCAGGAACAATACAGTGTTGGAATCTACGCCAGACTGAGCCGGGACGATGAGCGCGCCGGTGAGTCTGTGTCAATCGAAAATCAAAAAGAAATGCTCGCCCGGTATGTGCGGGAACAGGGCTGGACGCTCTACGATTACTACTGCGATGATGGGGTCTCCGGGACGACCTTCGACCGTCCGGGGTTCAACCGGCTGGTGCAGGACGTGACCGACCGGAAAATCAACTTGGTCCTGACCAAAGACCTCAGCAGGCTCGGCCGTGATTACATTGAAGCAGGCAAATATACCGACTTCATTTTTCCGTCTCTTGGCTGCCGCTTCATCGCCCTCAATGATGGGGTAGACACCATCCGCAAGAACAATGAAATGCTGGTCATTCTGAAAAATGTCATGAATGACCTCTATGCCCGGGACACCAGCAACAAAATCAAGGCGGTGAAGCTGTCCACCTTCAAGGCCGGGAAATATGTTGGCTGCTATGCGCCCCTCGGCTACCGAAAAAGCGCTGCGGACAAACATATTTTGGAGATCGACCCGGTGACCGCTCCAGTGGTGCGGCACATCTTCGACCTGCGGTTGCAGGGCAACGGTTTCCGCAAAATTGCCCTGATTCTCAATGCCGAAAAAGTCCCTGCCCCCAGAACCTTTTACTATATGGCGGAGGGCCGGGAGAATCATCGGGGCGAAATGCCATTCTGGAACGATGTGACGGTGAAAACCATCCTCCGCAACGAGGTCTATCTCGGCCACATGGTACAGAACAAGACGGGAACCGTCTCCTACAAAAACCACAAGCAGGTCAGCAAGCCGGAGAGCGAGTGGATTCGGGTGGAGAATACACACGAGCCGCTGATTTCGCAGGAGGTATGGGACGCAGTGCAGCGGATGGACAACCACCCCGCCAGAGGGCGCAGCGGCAAGAGCGGCACCGTTTCTCTGTTCGGCGGTCTGCTGCGGTGCATGGATTGCGATTCTTCCATGCGGTATATGCGGGATTACCGTAAAAAGGTGTCGGACAAGGAACCGGAGTACAAGGCGTATGTCTGTAACCGGTACGCTTCGGGCGGCAAAAACGCCTGTTCATCCCACTACATCAACCAGAAGGTATTAACGCAAATTGTGCTGACGGACATCCGCTGCAAGGCGATGTGGGCGCAGAACAGCCGGGATAAACTGCGTGAAAAAATCCTCGCGCAGAAGGAATCTGCCGGACGGGAAAAGCTCAAGACACTCCAAGCGGAACTGAGCGCCATCGAACGGCGGCTGCCGGAGCTTGACCGGCTGGTGCAGTCCGCCTACGAGGACAAGGTGCTGGGGAAAATCCCGGAGAATCTCTGTGTGCAGCTTCTCAATGGCTACGAGGCCGAGCGCAAGGCTAAGCAGGAGCGCCGCCGGGAGTTGACGGAGCAGCTTGCCGCCAGCCGCGAAAACGAGCAGTCCGTAGACGCATGGCTGGACATGGTGCAGGATTACTACGATTTGCAGGAGCTTGACCGCCCCACCCTCGTGCGGCTGATTCAGAAAATTGAGATCAGTGAGAAATATACGGTAGACGACCATGAGGAACGAGACATCCACATCTACTACAATTTCGTTGGCTACATCGAAGTTTGAACTTGTCATGCTTTATGCGAAGTGAACTAAGAACAGCTTTTGCCCAGATTAGAGGAACGACTTAAAAAGGCGGGTGTTGTATTTACACCAATGTCTCCCAAAGATATGTGGTCGGAAATCAGCGGCACAGAAAACCAAAAACTTGACCGAGTCGCAGAATTGTTTGGAACAGTCATTACTTTGACTAAAAGCAATAATTGTTCACTCGACGAAGTGCGCAGTAGAAATCATAGTCTTAGGAATTTCCCTAGTATTGATGCTGTTATAGATTTAATTGAGCCGATCTATAACAATTATCAAACCATGCTTCAGGCCCGCAACGAAATTGATTTTAATGATATGATCAATTTGGCTTCTGACTATGTTCAGCGAGGGCAATTTATCCACTCATACAATTATGTTATCGTCGATGAATATCAGGATATTTCTCAGGCTCGCTATCGTCTGCTTGCTGAAATGCGCCAGCAAAAAGATTACCACCTGTTCTGCGTGGGCGATGACTGGCAAAGCATTTACCGGTTTAGTGGCAGTGATATTGGATTTATTCTCCATTTTGAAAAATATTGGGGTGCTTCGGAAATAAGTCGTATCGAAACAACCTACCGTTTCCCTCAAAGTTTGATCTCTGTTAGCAGTAGTTTCATTATGAAGAACCCCGAGCAAAAAAGGAAGCGATTAAAAAGTGCCGTAGCGGATCACAGTTTCTCAATGGAGAAACTCACGGGATATACAGATGCGTATTCTGTTGAGTTCCTTGCTGAAAGGCTCAAAGAATTGCCAAAGGGAAGTTCAGTATTATTCCTTGGGAGATACCGATTTGATATAAAAATTCTGGATGGGCAGCGCCAGTTTTCATATCAGTATAGCACTGCGCTTGGGAGAACAGAAGTTACTTTTGCTAGACGCCCTGACTTGCAAATTTCTTTCATGACAATACATAGCTCAAAGGGGCTACAAGCTGATTATGTGTTCTTACTGAATAATAAGGCACACGGCATGGGCTTCCCAAGCCAAATTGCTGATGCTCCTATTTTGCAGCTTCTTCTTGATAACTGTGATCATTATCCGTTTGCAGAAGAACGCCGGCTGTTCTATGTTGCGATAACGAGAGCAAAAAAGAAGGTCTGGCTTGTCACACTCAAAGGGAACGAGTCGGTTTTCATAAAAGAAGTTGATGAAGTTCATGGAGATGATATGCGCAAAGAACAATATACTTGCCCTTTGTGCGGCGGTCGCCTTGTTCGCAGAAGCGGTCCCTATGGTGACTTTTTCGGATGTTCAAATTATAAAACTAAGGGATGTCGCTATATAAGAAATATTAGCAAGCGTAAGGCTCAAAAAGCAGACAAGTAGTCCCTTGGTAACAAGGGCGCACTTCTATACAGAGGCAAGCCCTGTATCGTGCGCTCTGCGAGGCGAACAGCCCGGACAGCAAATGTCCGGGCTGTTTTGCGTCACTTCGTTCCGAACAAGGGGCTGCACCCCTTGCGCCGCTATGCGGCTATCCCTGCGCACTTTGTGGGCGGTGCAATTTGCTGACGCAAACAGCACCGCCCGCAAAGTTTTGAATATGTTCCCCAGACCGTTTATCGTTTTTCGGTAGGCGGTCTTTTTGTTTTTACACACCAATTTTTTAGGAGGTCGTGCACCATGCCCAAACAGAAAATCATCTCGGAGCTGGACACTGAAATTTCCGCCAAGGAACGACAGCTTGCCCAGCTCCAACACAGACAGCAGCAACTTGAAAACCGCCGCAGCTACTACGAAAAAGGCGACCGCCGCAAGCGGGCACACCGCCTCATCACTCGCGGCGCGGCCATCGAAAGCGTAGAGCCGCTGGTAAAGGTTTTGACTGAAACCGAGTTTTACACCTTTGCGGAAAAGGCTCTCTCGTTGCCGGAAGTCAAGAGTTTGCTCATGTCCGCCGTCAGCGCCCACAACGCCGCCGAGCAGAAAGGGAAGGGATAATCGATCGCGCTATATCATTTTCACGTGACACAGATCAAACGCAGCGCCGGGCAGTCAGTTGTGGCGTCCGCCGCCTACCGTTCCGGCGAGAAGCTGCACAGTGAATATTACGGCGAGGACAGCGACTACACCCGCAAGGGCGGCGTGGTCTGTTCTGAAATCCTGCTGCCGCCCCACGCCCCGCAAGAATATGCAGACCGGGAAACCCTCTGGAACGCCGTAGAGAAGGCCGAGCACGGGAAGAAAGCCCAGCTTGCATACAGTTTTGACATTGCCTTGCAGAATGAATTCTCCACGCAGGAGAACATTGCCCTTGCAAGGCAGTTTTTATTGGATCAGTTTGTGAGCCGGGGCATGGTGGTGGATTTCGCCGTACACCAGCCAGACAGAGATGACGGCGGCATCCAGAACCCGCACTTCCATGTGCTGTGCCCCATCCGGCCCATCTTGCCGGACGGCCGGTGGGGCAGCAAGCAGCGCCGGGAATATGTGCTGGACGAACACGGCGAGCGCATCCGGGACGAGGCTGGAGATTATGTGTTCAACGCTGTGCCCACCACCGACTGGGGCAGCCCCGACACCTTGGAACATTGGCGGCAGGCATGGGCGGAGCTGTGCAACGCCAAATTCGCGGAGAAAGGTTTGGATTGCCGCATCGACCATCGCAGCTATGAGCGTCAGGGTGTGGAGCAGTTACCCACCGTCCACGAAGGCCCTACCGTCAAGGCGATGGAGCAAAAGGGTATCCGTACCGACAAAGGCGACCTCAACCGCTGGATTAGGAAAACTAACGCCATGCTGCGGGAGGCAAAGCAAAAAATCGCATCCCTGATCGGCTGGCTGAAAGATGTCAAAGCCGAGCTTTCCGTGCCCCAGCCGCCTACGCTGGTGGAACTGCTGTCCGCCTACTATGACACCCGCAATAAGGGTGCATACAGCGGCAAAGCCAAGCTCGGAAATCTGAAAAAGTTTTCGGAAACCGTCAGCTATCTGGAATCCAAGCAGCTCCGCACCACCGAGGATTTGGACGCGCTGCTGAACGCTATGCAGGAACAGATTAACTCTCTGAAAGAATCCGCATCCGGGAAACAGACCCGTATCAAGAAGCTGGACGAGCTGCTCCGCATGGCGGACTATTACCAGCAGGGCAAACCCGTTGCCGACAAGCTGAAAACCATCCGTTTTGATACCTTCCGCCAGAAATACAAGGCCGAACATGAGAATGTGCTGCGGACATTTTACATGGCCGATCGCAAGCTGAAAAATCAGTGGGTAGACGGGAAACTCCCCGTCTATGCGTGGCGGAAGGAGAAATCCAAGCTGGAAACCGAATATCAGGCGTTGCAGCAAAAGATTACGCCGCTGTACGCCGACACAAAAAAGCTCTGGGCCATCCATTACAGCATCTATCAGGTGCAGCATGAGCAGGAGCGCCAGAACGCCATTACACAGCAGAAAAAACACGAAATCGAACACTAAACCTTACACATTTTCAGGAGGCAGTTATGGACAGCAAATTGAAAATCCCACCCGAAATCATAGACGGCCTGGACACACCCGAAGAATATCATTTTTCCAATCCCGGCCCCACCGACCCACCGAAGCGCAATTTCTGGATCGATGAATGCGGGCATATCCGTGTCAAAAATCTCTCGGCATTTTGGTTGCCGGAATTCACCTTGCAGAAGGAGATCGGCGGCACGGTTTACACCGTCACTGGCAGCTATGACGGCACGGAGCCACTGAACCGGAAGATGGAGCGCATCATGGCCGAAAAGTTTACAGAAAAGACGGAGGATAGCGAATGACAAACACCCGAAATCTTGGTACAATAGAAACAGCCAATCCTGTACTGGCAGTTGCCCCATTGAAGGAGGACGCAGAAATGCAGCGGGCAACTGAAAAAATTACGGCTCTCTATTGCCGTCTATCCGTGGAAGATATGAAGGATGACAAGAACGGCGGCAAGGGGGATGTATCGAATTCCATCCAGAATCAAAAAATGATCCTGCTCCAGTACGCAAAAGAGCATCGTTTCCCCAACCCGACTTTCTTTGTGGACGATGGGTACAGCGGCACCAACTACGACCGCCCCGGCTTTCAGGCCATGCTGTCCGAAATTGAGGCTGGGAATGTGGCCGTCTGCTGCACCAAAGACCTATCCAGACTGGGTAGAAATTCATCGCTGACCGGGCTGTATATCAACTTCACGTTTCCGAAGTATGGAGTACGGTATATTGCCATCAACGACCACTTTGACACCATCGACCCCAACAGCACCGACAACGATGTGGCAGGTATAAAGAACTGGTTCAACGAGTTTTTTGCGAAGGATACCAGCCGCAAAATCCGGGCGGTACAGAAAGCAAAAGGCGAGCGCGGCGTACCGCTGACCACCAATGTCCCGTTTGGGTATCTCAAAGACCCGAACGACAAGACAAAGTGGATTGTGGATGAGGCGGCAGCTCAGGTGGTCAAGCGTATTTTCCACCTTTGCATGGAAGGGCGCGGGCCGATGCAGATCGCCAAGCTCTTGCAGGAGGAAAAGGTTCTCAACCCCACCGCCTACAAGCGCAGGGTGGGCATCAAGACCCCCAGCCCGGAGACTTCCGATCCCTATCACTGGAACACCAACACCGTTGTCCACATTTTAGAGCGCCGGGAATATACCGGCTGTACGGTCAACTTCAAGACCTACACCAACTCCATCTGGGATAAGAAGCAGCGGGACACGCCCCTTGAAAAACAGGCGGTATTCTACAACACCCATCCGGCGATCATCGAGCAGGAAATCTTTGATAAGGTTCAGGAAATCCGCCAGCAGCGCCACCGCCGGACGAAAACCGGCAAGAGCAGCCTGTTTTCCGGCATGGTCTACTGTGCCGACTGCGGCGCAAAGATGCGGTACTGCACCACCAACTACTTTGAGAAGCGGCAGGATCACTTTGTCTGCGCCAACTACCGCAGCAACACGGGAAGCTGTTCGGCGCACTTCATCCGGGCGGTTGTGCTGGAAGATTTGGTCTGGATGCACATGAAAACGGTCATCTTCTATGTGACCCGGTATGAGAAGCATTTCCGGGCCGCAATGGAACACCGGCTTCGGCTGTCCAGCGAGGAAAAAATCTGCGCCAGCATCAAGCGTCTGGAACAGGCGCAGCGGCGTATGGGCGAGCTTGACCGGCTGTTCATCCGCATCTATGAGGACAATGTAGCCGGGAAGATTACGGATGAGCGGTTTTCCATGATGAGCCAGTCTTATGAGGACGAGCAGGCACAGCTCAAGGTGGTAATCCAGACCTTACAGCAGGACATTGAAGTACAGGAACGACAGATTGAAAACTTGGATCAGTTCATCCAGCGGGTACACAAGTACACGGATTTACAGGAATTGACCCCTTACGCTCTGCGGGAGCTTGTAAAGGCGATCTACATCGAAGCGCCGGACAAGAGCAGCGGCAAACGGCGACAGAACATCCGTATCTCCTATGACCTTGTGGGCTTTATTCCCGTGGACGAGCTGATAAAACAGGAAACGGCATGACCGAAGCCATGCCGTTCCTGCGAAAACTAATTTTGCTTTCTTATGACCCCCGACCATGGCCGGGGAGCTTTTTCTTTTCTTACGTTGCGCCGCTTTACCGGATGGGCCTTCCGATGCCCATTTCCTGCCGCCAGCGGGGCGGCGGACCGTCGTCGCCCCAGTATTCCTCTAGCACGACGATCCGGTCCTCCTCAATTTGAAAAAAGGAGGTCACATGGCAGGAGACCGTTTTGTCCCGGGAATACACATGCACCGCTGTGATGAGCAAGCTGCCGGTCTGTTCAAGCCGTTCGATCTGGCCGTCCCAGCTGCCGGGATATTCACAGTTGGCCCGGAGAAACTCCTCCACCGTGAACTGCTCGTTGGTGTTGGGCCAGCGGACCACCGCATCCTTTCGGAAGAAGGGCCGCATCTCTTGTGCATTTTGCGCCAGCGCGGCGCGCCAGTAGCGCTCCACATCCATGCTGCTTATTCCTCCCTTTCCTCAGGCGGCAGGCGCATCGCCATTTGCCGGTTCAAAAACCACCAACCCGCATTCGTAAGGGTGGTCATAGTACACCGCACCGGATTTTTGGGGATGGCGCAGCATCTTGAACATGATCAAAAAATCTCCGCCGCCTCCTAAAATCATCACCTCTGCCAGCGAAAACAGCCACAGACTGCCCTGCACAGTGGCAAGCCCTGCCAGGCCGAAGCCCAGAATCAGGGTGGGCATCAGGCCGCCCAGCAGATACTGCCAGCGCTTCAGCCCGTCAGTGCAGGTGCAGTAGGGGGTAAGCATCTGCCAGATCACCCCGAAGGCGATGGCTTTGAACCCATGGGGTGCCATCAGCCCCCAGGTCAGGCCATGAATGGCTTCGTGCAGCACCATCAGCATCAAAAATGCCAGCAGCCAGAGTACCATTCCGGAAAGAGGAATGTGCAGTTCCTTTACCGGGTTCACGGCGAAAAAGAGCACTGCCGCCGCAACCAGAAAGGGCAGCATGACCACCACGGCCATCCCGTTGGCCTGCACCACATCCACCATCAGGTCCACCTCCTGGTAGCCCTGCGCCCTCATCCGTTCGCGCAGAGCCTGAAACGCCTCACGGCGGGCCTGTTCCCGGGGTGTAAGCTTGCGGCCGGGCTGCTCAGCCATGGGCCGCCTCACTTTCCCAGTGCTGCAGAAGAGCTTTGGAATCCACCACCAGGCCCAGATGAAGCGAAATCATCTGCAGCGCGGGCTGCTCCAGCTCCTCGGTGCCACGGGTCAGATCACCGGGCACCACCACCCGGAAGTCCCGGTTGGCACCGTCAAAGGCGGTGTTGAGCACACAGCAATCGGTCATGCAGCCGGTGAGTACAATCCGCCGGATGCCCAGGTTCCGCAGCAGCAGCTCCAGATCGGTGGCGTAAAAGGCGGAAAGCCGCTTTTTGCCGTTCACCCGATAATCGGTGGGCTCGGTCTCGATGCTCATTTTGTTCCAGCGGGTGCCCTCCAGCGCGTGCTGGGCGATGTTCGGGATCTCGCCCACCGTGATGGGAAAGACCATCCGCCAGGCCGAGGGATACAGCCGCTCATCCGCGCCGTCCGCCCGGAGGGTGCTGCGCACATGGATCACCGGCAGGCCCAGCGCCCGGCAGCGGGCCAGAAAATCATTCAGCGGCTGGATAATCTGCCGCCCGCGGGGGGACGGACAAGGGCAGTCCGGGTCCTGGGAAAGGTGGCCGTCGTGCATATCAATGGTGATGACAGCAGTGTGGGCGGGGTCCAGGAATTCCGCCGCCAGCTGCTCGTTCACCGGTTTTTCCACTCCGTTAAAATAAGCGTTCATTGCAAACTGCCTCCTCGGTTTTCTCTTGTTGTGCCAGCGCTTCCAGAATACGCTGCGGTGTGGCGGGCAGGGTGCGAATGCGCACGCCCACCGCGTCGTAAATGGCATTGAGCACCGCCGGGGTCATTGGCACGGTGGCCACCTCGGAGATGCCCTTGGCTCCAAAGGGTCCCAGCGGCTCCGGGTCTTCCACCAGAGCGATCTCATAGTCCGGGGTCTCGCCCGCCCGCGGCAGACCCAGCTGGTCATACCGCAGCTTCAGGGGCACGCCCTTCTCGCTGGGGAACTGCTCCTGCAGCGCATAGCCGATGCCCATGGAGCAGCTGCCCTGGATCTGGCCCTCAATGATATGGGGGTTGATGGCCCGGCCCACATCGTGGGCGGCAATTACTTTCAGCACCCGCACCTGGCCGGTGGCCTTGTCCACCTCCACCAGGGCTGCCTGCGTGGTATAGGCATAGGCCGGGTAGTTGCGATAGTTCTCGCCCTCCTCCCGGCGGGCTCGCTCATCCTCCAGCTTGTAGGTGGGCGGGGCCACAAACCGGTACTGGGCACTGCGCCGCTGGCCCGGCTGCCAGGGGTCTTTTTCACAGACCTCCTTTAAGCGGGCGGCCGCTTCCACCACCGCCCGGCCGGAGTTCAGGGTTTGACGCTCGCTCACCGCCTGGCCGTGGGGCAAGGTGGCGGAGGTATCGCCGCAGAACACGTCGATCTGGTCCGGGTCAAAGCCGGTGGCCTCGGCGCACAGCTGCAGCATGGCAGTGCGAAAGCCCTGGCCCATGTCGATGCCGGAAACCTGCATGCGCAGCCGTCCGTCCTCGCAGATGGTCAGGATGCAGCCGCCGTCGTCCGGCACGCCCTTGCCCACGCCCACGTTCTTGAAGCCGCTGGCCACGCCCACGCCCAGCACCTTGCTGCCCTGGGGATAGCGGGGCCGGTATTCCTCCAGCGCCTGCTTGGTAAGCCGCTCGCAGGCGTCGATGGTTTCCAGCAGGCCCACGCTGTGGCGCAGCACCTCGCCGCCCACGGTGGATGCACCAGGCTGTAGCGCATTGCGGCGGCGGATCTCAAAGGGGTCCATGCCCAGCTCGCGGGCCGCCTCGTCCAGCATGGTCTCGATGCAGATGGCACCCTGGTTGATGCCGAAGCCCCGGAAGGCGCCGCCCAGCACATTGTTGGTGCGCACCGCTTTGCCCTCCACCCGCAGGTTGGGGATCTGGTAGGGTCCGCCCGCAAAGATGCAGGCCTGCATCAGCACGCCGGTGCTCAGGTTGTCGTAGGGGCCCGCGTCGCTGCACAGCTGGGCATCCAGGCCCAGGATGTGGCCTTCGCTGTCCACATCCACCCGGTAGCTGGTCTCGAAGGCGTGACGCTTGGTGGACAGCAGCAGGGATTCCCGCCGGTCCAGCGCCACCTTCACCGGGCGGCCGGTGACCGCACAAGCCACGGCGGCAGCTGCCTCCACGTGGGCGTCGCACTTGCTGCCAAAGGCTCCGCCCAGCTGGGTGCCTACCACCCGCACCTGCTCCTCGGGCAGGGCCAGGATGGCCGCCAGCATCCGGCGGATTTCAAAGGGCGACTGGGTGGTGGCATATACGGTGAGCAGGCCCTGCTCGTAGCAGGCCAGGGCGCACTCCGGCTCCAGGCAGCCGTGCTCCACCCGCTCCAGCCGGTAGTTTGCACCCACCGAGGCGGCGCTGCGGGTCCGGGCCTGGTCCAGGTCGCCCACCGCTCGGCCGTTCTGGGCCAGAATGGCCCCCTCTTCCAGGCCCTGACGGATGGTGTACACCCCCGGCACCTGGTCCCACTCCACCTGGACTGCCTTTGCGGCAGCGCGGGCATGGTCCTCGGTGTCCGCCAGCACAAGGGCCAGCATGTCGCCCAGGAAGGCAAAGCGCTCGGTGCAGAAAACCGGCTGCTCCCGCTCAAAGGTGCCCAGGTGATTATCGCCGGGGACCCGTTCGCCGGTGAGGATATCGTACACACCGGGCATGGTCCGGGCCTGGTCTAGCTCCAGCGCCCGCAGCCGTCCCGCCGGGGCAGGCGCCCACACAAAGGCGCCAAACAGCATGTCCGGACGGGTCATATCGTTGCAGTATTGCAGGGAGCCGTCCGCCTTTGCCGGGCCGTCCACGTCCCACAAAGCGTGCCCCAGCACCCGGCCGGGAGCGGGCTGCTTCTCCCCCTCGGCCCCGATCAGGGTGGTGCGCTCCTTGGTGCGGGCCCAGTCCGCGCCGGGCTCCTCGCCCCGCAGCCGGGCAGCCGCCAGGCGCACCGCCTCGATGATCTTCACATAGCCGGTGCAGCGGCAGTAGTTGGCCGCCAGCGCCTGGCAGATCTGCTCCTCAGTGGGGTCCGGTACCCGATCCAGCAGGGCCTTGGTGGCCAGCACCATGCCAGGAGTACAAAAGCCGCACTGCACCGCACCCACATCCAGAAAGGCCTTCTGGATGGGATGCAGGCCGCCGTCCGGCCCCTTGAGGCCCTCGATGGTGAGCACTGCTTTGCCCTCCACACGGGCCAGCGGCGTCACGCAGGAGCGCACCGGCCGCCCGTCCAACAAAACCGTGCAGGCCCCGCACTGGCCGGTACCACAGCCGTTCTTGGCTCCGTTCAGGCAGGCCGTGCCCCGCAGGTACTGCAGCAGGCTCTGGCCCTCGTCCCGGGCGGTGACCGGGCTGCCGTTCAATTCAAATCGAACCTGGGTCATCCTTTCTCTTCCTCCCTCCGCAAAGGGCTCTCCGGCCCTTTGTCCGGCATGCCTTGCGGTACGCCGTTTTTCCTGGTGTTATTATAGCACGGCCCACCGGGATTGCCAATGGCATAACAAAGTGTCTGCCGGGGCAGGCTAAGGGCAAGGAGGTGACCGCAATGTCACGCAAACAAACCGCTTCATCCCCCAAACCGCACCGCCGCCAAACCGGCTTCTCCGGCAGCATCGGGCCATCCCGCAACGCACAGCAAGCCCGGGCCGAGGGAGCTCTGCAGCCGGACCTGGCCTACACCAGTCAGCAGGCTGCCCCCGGCCCCGAGGGCTGGGTGGAAAGCGGCGCCACAGTGCGCAGCAAGCAGAGAAGCAAGGAAGAGTTCCCCCGGGGCTGAGGTTTCGCCCGGCTTCTCCGCCCTGATTTTACCAGTTAGGGCTTGCATTCTTGCCCTTCATCCATTACAATAAGGTCTGATAAACACCCAAGGGGGGCGTTTTGCCTCTTCAAACTATGGATGAAGGAAGGATATTTTTCCATGGCAGAATTCAAATATGAGATCACCGAACGCATCGCTGTGCTGTCCCAGAGCGCCAACGGCTGGGAGCGCCAGCTGAACATGGTGAGCTGGAACGACCGCGAGCCCAAATACGACATCCGCGACTGGTCCCCGGACGGCACCAAGATGGGCAAGGGCATCAGCCTGAGCCACGACGAGATGGCCATCCTGAAGGGCATCCTGGAAGAGCTGGAGCTGTAATGGGCTACCAGGAGGATTTTTGCAGCCTGCTTTCCAGCCAGGTGCAGCGCCACGGCGTGGACAAGCTGCTGGAATGGCTGGCCGGTACCGACTTCTTCCGCGCACCTGCTTCCACCCGGTTTCACGGGGCCTGTGAGCAGGGCCTGGTGATGCACAGCCTGAACGTCTATCAGGCCTATATGGACCGCTTTTATGAGGAAGGCGTGGATAATCTGGAGAGTGTGACCCTGTGCACCCTGCTCCACGATCTGTGCAAGGCCAACTACTACAAGGCGGGCACCCGCAACGTGAAGAACGAAGCCACCGGTCAGTGGGAAAAGGTTCCCACCTTCAACGTGGAGGACCAGTTCCCCTACGGCCACGGCGAGAAGAGCGTGTTTCTCATCGAGCGCTTTGTGCGGCTCAAGCCCGCCGAGGCGGTGGCCATCCGCTGGCACATGGGCGGCTTTGACGACGCGGCCCGGGGCGGCAGCTGGGCCATCAGCCAGGCCTACGACGCCTACCCGATGGCGGTGAAGCTGCATATGGCGGATCTGAGCGCCACCTATCTGATGGAAAAGGGCACCGGCCGCCACTGACCGGCCGCCGCTTCTTCCCTCAAAACACAAAAAGCATGGAACGGATTTTCCGCTCCATGCTTTTTTCTTTCTATCCTTTAATTTTGCAGCAGCTTGTCCAGCAGGTCCAGAAGATTCTGACTGCGGGAGGGCGCCTTCGGGGGCTTGGGCGGCTGCTCGGGATTTTTGTGCGCCTTGGGCGCTGCCGCCGCATGCCGGGGCTTGCCTGCCGGAGCGGACTGGGGATACCGGGCCGCCTGGCTTTCCAGCCGGTCCAGGCTCTGCTGCGTCTCACCCAGTGCGTCGTAGATGCTGCCGGTGGCCTGCTGCAGCTGCTGGGCTGCCTGATTGATCTGGGCATCCACCTGGGCCAGCTGCTGACGCAGCTCCCGGATGCTGTCGGCCACTCGGCGGCTGCTCTCGGCCAGGCGTGCCTGCTCGGTACGGGCGTAGTCCAACTGACGTTGACGCTCGGCGGCCAGCTGCTGGCGCTGGGCCAGCTTTTTCTCCTCCAGTTCCTGGAAGCGCCGGTCCAGACTGCGGCCCCGCTCCTCCACGTTTTTCATCAGCTCGGCGGCCTGCTGCTCGCTCTTTTCCCGGAAACATGCCTGCTGCTGATCCAGCTGACGGGCGCAGGCCTGCTTTTCCTCTTCCACCGCCTGGCGGGCCTGCTCCACCTCCTGCTGGCGGCTGGCCAGCAGCTGCTGCAGGTTCTGCAGGTCGGCCCGCAGCACCACCGCCTCCTGCTCCTTGGCGCAGAGGCGCTTCTGATACGTATCGGCGTTTTCCCGAGCGCTGAGCAGTTGGCTTGCCAGACTGCTGGCCCGCTCGGTCTCCTGTGCGGTAAGCTTTTCCTGGGCGGCCAGCTTGTCGCACACCTCCCGGGTCTTGTCCACCAGGAGTTGCTTGTCCTTTTTCAGCTGCTCCACTTCCTGGCGCAGTTTGTCCGCCGCCTGCTGCTGCGCCTGTTTTTCCGCCTGGTTCTGGGCGGTAAGCTGCTCAATATAGGCCAGTACATCGGCTTTTTTGAAGCCTCCCACCACTGCTGTTTTGAATTCGCCCGGCTTTTGCTGCTCTGCCATAGGGCAGCCCCTCCTCGCTGTTATTTCCGCAAGAAACACTGGCCCCGCGGCACAAAAATGCCGCGGGGCCCGAAACTTCGATGTTTATTTGCGCTTGTTCAAAAGGCCCATGATCTGATCGAAATAATCCCGGTCATCGTCATCCTCCGTGCTGCTGGTGCTAGCACCGGTGCTGCCGGAAGCAGTGGAGCTGCTCACACTGGAAGCGCTGGAATCACTGCTGAACACCGCGGAAGGCATACCGGTGGAGCTGGAGGCTGCCGGACGCTCGGGCACCGGCACGTTGCTGCCCACGTTCTCGAAGCCGGTGGCCACCACGGTCACGCGCATCTCGTCGGACATGCTCTCGTCGAACGCGGTACCCCAGATGATGTTTGCATCCGGATGAGCGGACTGGGTGATCAGGCTGGAAGCCTGCTCCACCTCCTCCAGGCCGATGTCCGGAGAAGAGGTGATGTTGATGATAACGCCCCGGGCGCCGGAGATGCTGGTCTCCAGCAGCGGGCTGGAAATGGCCGCCTTGGCCGCGTTCTCCGCCTTGCCCGCACCCTTGGCGCTGCCCACGCCCATGTGGGCGTAGCCGGCATCCTTCATGATGCTGCGCACGTCGGCAAAGTCCAGGTTGATGAAGGCGGGAATGTTGATCAGGCTGGAGATGCTCTCCACGCCCTGACGCAGCACGTTGTCGGCCGCCTCGAAGGCGTTCATCAGGGTGATCTTCTCCTGGCTGATCAGCTTCAGGCGCTCGTTGGGGATCACGATCAGGCTGTCCACATGCATGAGCAGCGCGGTGATGCCCTGTTCGGCCAGGCTCATCTTGCGGCGGCCCTCAAAGGCGAAGGGCTTGGTCACGATGCCAACGGTCAGGATGCCCAGCTCGTGGGCAACCTCAGCCACCACGGGAGCAGCGCCGGTGCCGGTGCCGCCGCCCATACCGGCGGTGATGAAGGCCATCTGAGCGCCCTTCAGCGCGCTGGCGATCTCATCCTTGCTTTCCTCGGCGGCACGCTGGCCGATCTCGGGATCAGCGCCCGCGCCGCGGCCCTTGGTCAGCTTTGCGCCCAGCTGCACCTTCTGGGTAGCGTGGCTCTTGAGCAGGGCCTGCTGGTCGGTGTTCATGGCGATGAACTCCACGCCCTGAAGACCGGCCTCCACCATGCGGTTCACGGCGTTGCCGCCGCCACCACCCACGCCGATTACCTTGATGTTTGTGATATTCTGCATCTCTTCATCGAGAACGAATGCCATTGAAACTTCCCCCTAAAGTATTATTCCGTCTATTTGATCAGGCCGTGCCCCAGCGCAGAGAACGCCGGGCATACATGGGCCACTATAATTATCAATACAGCTATTAATAGAGTACCAGATAATGCGAACAAATTCAAGTGCAAGAATGCGGCCATTTCACAGTTTTTTCCGCAGATTCGGGGAGATGTTGTCACTCCTCGTCCTCCTGTAGCGCCAGCTGCACCTTCGCCCCCAGACTTTGCAGGGTGGCGGGCAGGCCCAGATACCCCCGGCGCAGATGTTCCAGGCCGAACACCTGGCTCTCTCCGCTCGCCGCCAGCGCCGCCACCACAAGGGCGGCGGTGCCCCGCAGGTCACTTCCCTGCACCTTTGCGCCGGTGAGCCGCCGCACCCCGGTGATCTCCACGGCCCGGCCCGCCCGGCAGGCCTGTGCCCCCATGGCCGCAAAGCCCGCGGCGCAGGCAAAGCGGTTTTCAAACACCGTATCCTCCACGGCGCTGCGGCCCGCGGCGCACAGCAGAGCCGCGGCCACCACAGGAGCAGCATCGGTGCAGAAGGCCGGATACACCCCGGTGTACACCCGGCCCACCCCTTTCAGGGTCCGGCTGCGCTCCACCAGGAAGGCCCGGTCCAGCCGCTGCACCCCGCAGCCCGCCAGCTCCAGCACCGCCAGCACCGGCTCCAGAAATTCCGCCGGGCAGCCCTGGATGCGCACCTGACCGCCCGCGCTGGCCACAGCCGCCGCCAGAGTGGCGGCATAGATCCGGTCCGGGATGGGGGTGTATGCGGTGCCCTGCAGCTCCGGCTTACCCTGCACCCGAATTACCGGGCTGCCCGCCCCCTGTACCGAGGCCCCGCAGGCACACAGATACTCCGCCAGGTCCACGATCTCCGGTTCCCGGGCCGCGCCCCGCAGCACCGTTTCCCCCTTAGCCAGCACCGCCGCCATGAGCAGCGTCTCGGTGGCTCCCACGCTGGGCAGCCGCAGGGCGTAGTCCACCCCATGCAGGCCCCGGGGCGCGGTGAGCACCAGCTGGCCGTCCTCCCACTGGGTCTGGGCGCCCATCCGGCTCAGGCCCTCCAGATGGATGTCAATAGGCCGTGGCCCCAGTTTGCAGCCGCCAGGCATGGGCATCTGCACCCGGCCGAAGCGGTGCAGAGCCGGGGCCAGATAAAACACCGAGCTGCGCATGGACCGGGCCGGGCCGTCCGGCAGAATGCCCCTGCCCTGCGCGCCGTCCGCCCGCAGGCGAACCGCCTGGCCCTGACGCTGCACCTGCCCGCCCAGGGCGGTGTAAATGGCAAGGCTTTGCTCCACATCCGCCAGTGCCGGCGCCTGCCGCAGCATCGTTTCGCCCCGGCACAGCATGCTGGCTGCAATCAGCGGCAGAACGCTGTTTTTTGCGGCGGGCACCACAGCCTGCCCGAACAGCGGCCGCCCGCCCGTAATCTTCAGATACTCCCCCACATCAATCGCCCCTTTTTGCTGGATTTTCAATCGTTTAGCCCACTGTATGTGACCGGGGGTTTTGATGTGAAAAAAGCGGAGAAACTTTTTGACGGAATGAAAAACAACAAACTAATATTTTTCCTGCAGTCCCTGCCTGCTCACCGAGAGCACAATGCCCATCTCGCCCAGCAGCATCATCAGACTGGTGCCGCCGGAGGAGAAAAAGGGCAGGCTGATGCCGGTGTTGGGGATGGTATTGGTGACCACCGCCATATTCAGCACCGCCTGCATCACCACCTGGACCACAAAGCCCACCGTGAGCAGGGCACCGAATTTATCGGGCGCGCGCAGGGCAATCACCGCCCCCCGCAACAGCAGCAGCACGAACAACAGGATGACCAGGCAGGCCCCGATAAAGCCCAGCTCCTCGCAGAGGATGGAGAAGATAAAATCATTCTGGGGTTCGGGCACATACAGGTACTTCTGGCGGCTGTTGCCCAGTCCCAGACCGGTGGCTCCCCCGCTGCCGATGGCATACAGGCTCTGGATGGTCTGGTGACCGTCGCCCAATGGGTCGGAAAAGGGATCAATCCAGCTGGACAGCCGGTCCGCCGCGTAGGGTACCAGATCCGGCAGAAGGATCACCGCACTGGCAATGGCCGCCGCCCCCAGCCCGCCTGCCAGGGCAAACCAGCGCATGCCGGTGCCGCCCACGAACATGAGCACCGCCCCGATGCCGAACAGCAGCAGCGTGCCGGAAAGGTGGGGCTCCAGCAGCATGAGCACCGCCAGCACTCCCAGAATGGCGGCGAAGGGCAGCACGCCCACCGAGAACCGCTTCATCCGCTGGTGGTTCAGCGAGATGATGTGGCTGAAGGTGAGGATCACGGAAAATTTTGCAATTTCACTGGGCTGCAAAGTCCCCAGGCCGGGCAGCACAATCCACCGCTTGCAGCCGTTGTATTCCGGCATGAAGAGCACCACCACCAGCAGCACCAGCGAAAGGCCCAGCATGGGCCAGGCCAGCTTGTGGTAGATGTGGTAGTCCACCCGGCTGGCCAGATACAGCGCGATCAGTCCCACCGCCGCGAACAGCAGCTGCGGCCGGATGTAGGCGAAGGCATCATTCCGGCGGTAGAGAGCCACTGCATAGCTGGCACTGTACAGCATCACCAGCCCGAAGGCCACCAGGGTGAGGACCAGCACCAGAAAGGGCAGGTCCATGGGCGGGAGCCGGTAACCCAGCAGCTCCCGAAAAAAACGTTTGGTCGGCCCGGGAGCGGCCTGCTGCCCGCCCCGGTGTTGCCGGATCTGCTCCATGGAGCATTCCTCCTTTTTTCGGCTCGTTTTGTGGCAGTATGGACCGGCGCGCCGCCTGCTATTCCGGCTGCACGTCGTCGCCGTCCGGCGGGGTGGTGGGGTCCCGGAACTCCACCGTGACCGCCGTGCCCATGACCGCGCTCTCTCCGGCCTGCAGACTCTGGCTCACCGCCACCGCCTCTTCGCTCTGCACCGCCCCCACAGCCACCAGGTTCAAGCCCGCGCCCTGCAGGCTGGCCTGCACCTGGGTCAGGCTCTGGCCGTCGATGGCGGGCACCTGGGTAGCCAGCAATTCCATGCCCTCCTCGGTGTACAACAGCACCGTGCTGCCCCGGGGCATGGTCTGCCCAGCGGCCGGGTATTGCTCCACCACCGAATCCCCACTGCCCAGCACCTTGGCCGCAAAGCCGCTTTCCTGCAGCTGGGCTACCGCGTGCTCCGCATTCTTGCCGGTGGTATTCGGTATAACCGCCTCCATCCGCTCCTTCTCCGCCTGGGTATAATGGCGGGGGGTGTCGTAATATTCCAGGGTGTCCGCGATCACCCGGGCCACCACCGGGCCCGCCAGCGTACCGCCGCTGGTGGTGTAGGTGTGAGGTTCGTCCAACACAATGAGCACCGCGATGCGTGGGTCCTCGATGGGGGCCACCCCGATGAAGCTGGCCACCCGGGCTTTTTCATCCTCCGAGTCCAGCTTCTGACTGGTGCCGGATTTGCCGCCCACTGCGTAGCCCGCCACATAGGCGTTCCTGCCGCCGCCCTCCAGCACCACGCTTTGCATCAGCTGGCGCATGGTGGCGCTGGCCTCCTCGCTGATGACCTGCCGCTTCACGGTGGGCTCGGTCTGCTGAATCACATCCCCCTGGGGGCTCACCACCTGTTCCACCACGTAGGGCTGCATCAGCTTACCCCCGTTCACAATGGCGCTCACTGCCGTGATCACCTGGATGGGCGTAATCTTGCTGGACTGACCGAAGGCACAGCTTGCCAGCTCCACCGGACCCGTCCGGTGGTTCCGTTTGACTAAAAAAGCGGCGGGAAGCAGTTTTCCGCTTCCCGCCGCTTTAATGTTATTAATAATGTATTTATAGACCGGTTTCGCTGCAATACTCCTTTTTCAGCAGCGCCATCAGCGCATACAGCCGCTCATCCTTGATGGAATAGCGCACGAACTGGCCCTGTTTTTCGGCCTGGACCAGCTGGCCTGCCCGCAGCTTTTGCAGATGCTGTGAAAGCGCCGGCCCGCTGATGCCCGGCACCGCCCCGGCCAGTTCGCCCACCGTCATGGGCTTTTCCAGCAGGGCGCACAGGATCAGCAGCCGGTTCTCATTGGCCAGCTGACCCATCAGTTCTGCAATCTGCCGTGCCTGTTCCCGCATGGCTCACGCCTCCTTTTTGCCGCACCCGGCACAGCCCGCGCACCCGTTGGCAGAGCAGGCAGACTGCACTTTGTCCTCCCGGGGGGCGCGCAGCTTACAGATCAGCTGGGTCATGGTACCCATGGGGCAGAACACACACCAGCTGCGGGGCTTGAAGAGCGCCATCACGATCCAGCCGATCAGGTTGGAGGTGAGCATCAGGCTGTAGAACCCGAAGGCGAACTGGGCCACCCAGGGCGCCGCCTCCCCGTTGTAGGCCCAGTCCCAGGGCAGGCGGAAGGTCCAGAACAGCTTGACCGTCTCGCTCAGATTCTGCGCCCCGGAGCCCACCAGGTAAGTGACCCAGAGCATCTGGAAGAACATGGCGAAGAAGAAAATGAGGAACCCATACCGGAACCACTTGGAGCGCATCCAGTTCGGGGTGGGGCGGTTGGCGCTGAGCTTCAGCTTGCCGCCCAGCAGCGAGAGGAACTGCCCCCGGTCGCAGTAGCGGTTGCAGTAAAGCTTGCTGCCGCCAAAGATGGCGATGAACAGCGGCAGGCAGAAGAAGATCATGCCCAGCCAGGCAAACAGAATGTTGAAAAAGCCCAGCGCCAGATAGATGGGCGTGACAATCCACAGGTAGTCGTACCAGTGCTTTTGCTGCTTCTTCACGGCTGCATCCCCCTTTCCTTCAGTTCAATGGCCCCTGCCGGGCATTCCTTGGCACAGCGGCCACAGCCCACGCAGCGGGCTTCATCCACCCGAGCCTCCACTCCGTGCCACACGGCGATGGCCTCCATCGGGCACACCTTCACACAGCAGCCACAGGCCACACAGTGATCCCGGTCCACCCGGGCATAACGTTTTGACGGCATATGTTCCCCCTTGCCGCGCACACCGGGCCAGGGTTGACCGGGTCGCGCTCGTTATTTAAGTATTTAAGCAAATACTAATATAATAAACTTCGCCGGTTCTGTCAAGCCCTGGGCAAAAAAACGGCCAAGGCCGCATCCGCTGCCTGGCAGGGATGCGGCCTTGACCGCTTGTATGAAGTTGGGACGGGCGGATGCGGCCTGCCTTGTGGGCCCAGGCAGCCGCGGCTCAAACGCCCCGAGTTCAAAAAATTGATGCTTACTTGACCAGTTTCTTGAACTCGTCAGCCACGAACTGGACCTTGGGTCCGATGATGACCTGAACGCTGGTCTTGCCCGGGCGAACCACGCCCGCAGCGCCGGAAGCCTTGATCTTCTTCTCATCCACCAGCAGGCGGTCCTTGACCTCCAGACGCAGGCGGGTGATGCAGTTGTCAACGCTGGTCACGTTCTCAGCGCCGCCAACGCCTTCCAGGATGGCAGCGGCCATAGCAGCGTAGTTGCTGCTGCCCAGCTCGATGTTCATCTCGGCGGCAGTGTCGTCGTCCTCACGGCCGGGGGTCTTCAGATCCAGCTTGGTGATCAGCACGCGGAAGATCACGTAGTACAGAACGAAGAATACCAGGCCGATGGGGATCAGCAGCCAGGAGTTCATGGCGAAGGGAGCCTTGAAGCTCAGGAACCAGTCAACAAAACCGGCGCTGAAGTTGAAGCCCGCACGGATGGGCAGGGCGGCCACGATGCCAACAGACAGACCGGTCAGCAGAGCGTGAACAACGTACAGAGCGGGAGCCAGGAACATGAAGGAGAACTCCATGGGCTCGGTAACACCAGTCAGGAAGGAGCACAGGGCAACGGACAGCAGGATGCCGGCGGTAACCTTCTTCTTCTTGTCCTTGGCGGTGTGATACATGGCCAGGGCAGCACCGGGCAGACCGAACATCATGACGGGGAAGAAGCCAGCCTGGTACATACCGGTCTGACCCAGAACGCCGCCTTCCATGGTGCCCCAGAACTTGCCGATATCGTTGATGCCGGCAACGTCAAACCAGAACACGCTGTTCAGAGCGTGGTGCATGCCGATGGGGATCAGCAGACGGTTCAGGAAACCGTAGATGCCGGCGCCCACAGCGCCCATGCCCAGAACGCTCTCGCCAACCCATACCAGGAAGCCGTACACAACAGGCCATACGAAGTACAGGGGGATGCAGACCACCAGAGTGGTGAGCACGGTCATGATGGGCACGAAACGACGGCCCGCGAAGAAGCCCAGGAAGTCGGGCATGTTGGTCTTGTAGAACTTGTTGTAGCATCCGGCAGCAATCAGGCCGCACAGGATACCGATGAACTGGTTGTTGATCTTGCTGAACGCCGCGGGAACGGTGGCGTCAGCGCCCAGGATCAGCTGCACCACACCGGTGCCGAGCATGGTCTGCACGGTCAGCCAGGAGATGATGGCAGCCAGTGCGGAAGTACCTTCCTGATCCTTGGACATGCCGATGGCTACGCCCAGAGCGAACAGAATGGCCATGTTGTCGATCAGGATGCCGCCAGCCTTAATGAGCAGCAGAGCCAGCAGGCTGTTGGCGCCCCATCCGGAGGGATCGATCCAGTAACCAATACCCATCAGGATACCGCCGATCGGCAGGCAGGCAACGGGCAGCATCAAAGACTTGCCCAAGCGTTGCAAAAATCGCATCATAAGTAATATCCTCCTAACACAGATCCCGGTGCCCGGCCGCAACGCCGGGGCACCGAATTATCAGCACAGGGACGGCCGGCCCACAGCCGCCCCTCTTTGCCCAAACTTACAGGTTGGCCTTCAGGAACTCGGCCATGGAGGCAGCCGCAGCCTCCTCATCGGCGCCGTCGAAGGTCAGGGTCAGCTCCATGCCCTGCTTGGCAGCCAGCTTCATCACACCCATGATGCGCTTGGCATCCACGGAGGCGCCGTTCACCGCAACGGTCACGTTGCAGGCATTCTTGGCGGCCTCTTTCACCAGCAGGCCGGCGGGACGGGCATGCAGGCCCAGGGGATCGGCGATCACATGTTTGATTTCTTTCATCAGATTATACCTCGCTTTCGCAAACTTTCTTTCTCAATTCCAAAACCCGGCCGGGCGATACCGACAGCTCGTCGTAGCCCATTTCCAGGAAGGTTTCCGTCAGGGAGAGATCCGCGCCCAGCTCGCCGCAGATACCGCACCAGATGCCCTCGGCATGAGCGTTCTCGGCGATCATGCGCAGCAGTGTCAGCACCGCAGGATGATGGGGATCGTAGAACTCATCCAGCTTGGCGTTCTGCCGGTCGATGGCCAGGGTGTACTGGGTCAGGTCGTTGGTGCCCACGCTGAAGAACTGGACCTCCTTGGCCAGCTCACGGCTGAGCACCGCGGCGGCGGGAGTCTCGATCATAATGCCCAGCTCCACCTCACCGAAGGCGATGCCCTCGGCGGCCAGCTCGGCCTTGATGGTCTCGCAGAAGGCCTTGATGCGGCGAACCTCGTCCACCGAGATGATCATGGGGAACATGATGCACACGGGGCCGAAGGCGCTGGCCCGGTAGATGGCCCGCAGCTGCGGCCGGAAGATGTCCTCCCGGGTGAGGCAGATGCGGATGCCCCGGTAGCCCAGGGCGGGGTTTTCCTCGTGCTCCAGGCCGAAGTAGTCCACCTGCTTGTCGGCGCCGATGTCCAGAGTGCGGATGACCACCGGGCGGCCCTGCAGGCTTTCCACCACCTTGCGGTAGGCCTCAAACAGCTCTTCCTCTGTGGGGAAATTGTCGCGGCCCAGATAGAGGAACTCGCTGCGCAGCAGGCCCACGCCCTCGGCGTCGCCCTCCAGCACGTACTTCACGTCGTCCGGGTTGCCGATGTTGGCAAACAGCTTCAGCTTGCGGCCGCTCTTGGAAACGGTGGGCTTGCCACGATAGGCCTCCAGCTGCTGGCGGTAGGCCTGGGCCTCATCCCGCTTTTTCTCCATGGCAGCCTGGGTTGCCTCGTCCGGCTCGATGTAGTAACGGCCCTCGAAGCCGTCCACAATCATCATCTTGCCGTCCAGCTCGTCGTCCAGAGTGATCTGAGCCTGCACCAGAGAGGGAATGTTCATGATGCGGGCCAGAATGGCGGTGTGGCTGTTGGAAGAGCCCTGGCGGGTCACAAAGGCCAGGATCTTATCCTTGGGCAGCTGCACGGTCTCGCTGGGGGTCAGGTCCTCGGCCACCAGGATGCCGGGCTCCTCCATGGAGAAGCCGGTCTTGCCGCCGCACAGGATGTTCACCAGGCGGGTGGCCATGTCCTTCACGTCCACCGAGCGGGCCTGCATGTAGGCGTCGTCCATGGCGGCAAAGGCTGCGCTGAAGGCATCGCCGGTCTCGTGAGCCGCCTGGGCAGCGCTTGCGCCGCCGGCGATCATGTCCTGCACGCCCTCCAGATAATCCAGGTCGTCCAGCATCATCATCTGAACGTCCAGGATCATGGCCTGCTCCTCGCCGATCTCCCGCTTGGTCTTTTCAAACAGCTCGGTCAGCTGAGCACGGGCCGTCTCGCGGGCCTCGTCGAATTTCTTCTGCTCGGTGGCGGCGTCGCCGCAGGAGCCGGGCAGCTCCGCCTGCTGATGGCGGTACACATAGGCACGGCCGATGGCCACGCCGGAAAATACGGGTCTACCGGTACCCTCACGCATTGCGTTTGTACTCCTCTCTTATTATTCCTTGACCAGGGTCAGAATGGGGTCGCCCTCGCTCACGGCAGCGCCGGTGTGGGCATTCACTTCCTTGTAGTCTGCGGTGTTGCAGATTACCATCGGGGTGATGGTGTCGAAACCGGCAGCGGCCACAGCCTCCCGGTCGAACTCGATCAGCAGCTGGCCTGCGGTTACGTGGTCGCCGGTCTTGGCATGGGTGGTGAAATGCTCGCCCTTCAGGGAGACGGTCTCCAGACCCACGTGGATCAGCACCTCAGCGCCGCAGTCTGCCTTCAGGCTCACTGCGTGGCCGGTGTCGAACATCAGGTCTACAGTGGCGTCGCAGGGAGCGACTACACGGTTGCCGGTGGGCTTCACCGCAACGCCCTTGCCCAGGATCTCCTCACCGAAGGTGGGGTCGCTCACCTGGTTCAGGGGAACGGCCTCGCCGGCCACCGGCGCGCCCAGGGTGATGTCGCTGGATTTCTTGCCAAACAGTTTGTCGAAAATGCCCATGATAATGGTTCCTTCCTTCTAAATGTTATACAGAATCGAATTTCTTCGGGGTAGCTTAATTATTGTTACGCGCCGCAGCGCTCAAACTTTCCTGCAGGTGCGGTGCAGGCTGGCGGCCAGATAGGCCGCTTCCTCGGCGGGCAGCTTGGTGCCGCTGCGCCGGCCCAGACCTTCCACGATCTGCTGGGCACAGTGGAATTCCTCCGGGTAGCACCGGCGCACCGCCTCCACAAACTGCGGGTCCCTCTGGGTCTGCTCCTGGCCGGAAAACGCCCGGAATACCAGAAATTTCAGATGCACGGTGAACTCGTCGTAAAAGCCGCTTTCCTGGTCCAGGTTCAGCCGGGGCCAGCCCGCCAGACTGGTGAGCACATCGTGCAGGGTCTGGGTGATGCGCAGGGTATCCTGAATGGAGTTCTCATACTCCGCATTCACCAGATGCAGCGCAATGTTGGCGGCCTCGTCATCCGGAAAACGGATGCCCAGCTCCTGCCAGAGCAGCTCCAGGCCGTATTTGCCCAGCGCATACTCCCGCGGGTAGAAGGTTCGAACCTCAGCCAGCAGCGTGTTCTGGAACACGGTGCCCTGGCGCAGGCGCTCGATGGCAAAACAGATGTGGTCGGTGAGGGTCAGATAGACGCTGGGGCAGAGCCTGCGGCCCAGATCCTCGGTGGCCCGGTCCACAATGCGGCTGCACAGCTCGATCTGCTGGGGCGGCAGGGTGGAAAACAAATCGGTCAGGCGGCGGGCTTCGTCCGGCGTCTGCATGCGGAACAGCTTTTCCGCCTTGGCTTCATCCAGCTCATCGCCGCTGCGAAGAGAAAACCCCAGCCCGCGGCCCATGGCGATCACTTCCTGGCCATTTTCGTCCAGGCAGGACACAACGTTATTGTTGATGGATTTCAATACCTTCATTCGCACGTTCCTCTCGCCCCGGTCAAAGCAATAAAAAAACCATATTCAAAACCCTCCTCCGCGTTTGCGGAAGAGATGCGTTTGAATATGGTCTTGCCTGCCGTACAGTAACAACCCACTGTTCTTGTCAGCTAAATCTTACCAATCCGTTCACAGACTGTCAATATTTTTCCAGAGAATCGAATTCTTTTCTATTGTTTACACAAACATTTTTTCGCTAATTTGTGCAATTCATGCCTTGAAATTTGGTTTGATTTATGGCCTTACAGGTTTGCCAGCAGCTCTTTTGCCTGCCGCACCAGGGCAGGATCGGTGTATTCCCGCAGATATTCGTCCGCCACAGGCAGGCCCATGGGCACACCCTGGCGACGGAAGGTCATGGGGCTTTCCACCGCTTTTTTTGCAGAAAAATGGAACTGGCGCACGCCGGCGGCGGCCAGCTTCTCCATGTTGCCGGGATTTACGCCGCTGCCCGCCAGGATGTTCACCCGGCCATCGCCCCGCTCCACCAGCTGAGCCAGCAGCGGAATGCCCTGCTCCGCCTTGGCCTGCTGGCCGGAGGTGAGGATGGTATCAAAGCCCAGCTCCACCGCGTCCTCCAGTGCCTCGAAGGGGTCCCGGCAGACGTCAAAGGCCCGGTGCAGGGTGCGGTGCAGCCCGCCCGCAGCAGCCGAGCAGCGGGCCAGGAAATCCTTATCCAGCGCGCCGTTCGGCAGCAGGGCCCCCAGCACCACGCCGTTCACGCCCAGGGCGCGGCACTGCTCAATCTCCCACAGGGTAGCCTCCTGTTCGGCGGGGGTGAAGCAGAAATCCCCGAAGCGGGGCCGCAGCAGCACGTTCACCGGAATGTGCACCTGGTCCATGACCTGGCGCACCAGCGCGATGGAGGGGCTGGTGCCCCCGATGATCAGATTGCCGCACAGCTCCAGCCGGTCGGCGCCGCCCGCCTGGGCGGCCAGGGCGGATTCCAGCGAATCCACGCAAATCTCCAGCAGATGTTCCATGGTAGTAACTCCTTTTTGCTTGGCCCCGGTCCGGCAGGTTCCGGGACGGCCATTTTGGGTTATTGTACACCATGCGCCGGATCAGGGCAAGCGGGAGCGGCATTCTCCGCTTCATTTTTTTCCAGCTCCACCCAGTCTCCCTGGCTTTTCAGCCACATATCCAGCCCGTTGCCGCTGAACACCTCCGCCTCCGCGATGGGGTAGCCGCGGCTGTCGTGCCCGACCACCCGGCTGGTGGGCAGCCGGTCCAGCACTGCCTCCAGATTGGGCCCGGTGTAAATAAAGCGCACCTTTTCCAGCTTGCCGCCGTACATGAACTGGATGCGCTTGCGCATCTCGCCCTCCTGGAACCGGTCCTTGTAGGGCACCCGGAAATGCTCGTCGGTCACCTGCAGGCCGCTGATCCGGTCGATCCGGTAGATGGTCGGGCTTTTATCCTGGGGATTATCGAAATGCTCCTGCCGGTCGATGCCCCGGATAAACGCCGCCAGATAAAAATAATATTCGCTGAACAGAATGCCCACCGGCTCCACCACCCGCTCGCAGGAAGTGCCGTCCATCTTGCTGTAGCAGAAGCGCAGTACCCGCTGCTCTTTCACGGCAGTACCCAGCTGCCAGAGCGATTCGATGAACCGGCGGCCATGATGGGGCTCCACATAGTGAAACCGCTCGTTCTGGATCAGGGCCACCACCTGCTGCAGCTGCGCAGCGGGAGTGCAGCCCTGGATGAGCTTATCCAGAATGGGGAACATTTCCTCCTTGACCATGGAGCGGCTCTCCAGCAGAATCTTGCACACGGCCAGCACTTCACTGTTGGTCAGGCTGGTGGGCTCCTGCCGGGTGAGCCGGTAGCCCTTCACCTGGGGATCGTATACCACCTCCCGGCCGTCACGGCCTTCGGCGAAAAAGGCCTTCAGGTCGTCCAGATCCCGCTGGATACTCTTTTCGGTCACCCCAAAACTGGCGGCATACTCCTTTTTATTGATCACCCGCCCCGCTAAAAGCTCCTGCTGCAGGCTCAGAAGCCGGTGCTGTTTGTGGGCCACGCCGGTATCGTTCACGCCATTCCCTCCTATGATAAAACAAAAATTGTTATTATTTGCTCTTTCAGTATACCCGCTGACTTAATACTTTTCAATATAGTTCATAATATCAATACTAATTTGAACACAGCTTTCAAATACACTAAAGTAAAGAAAACACAATCAAAACATACACACAAGGGAGAGAGACATGGCAGAAAGCAAAGCGATCGCACAGCAGGTGGGCGCGCGCATCCGTCAGCTGCGCACGGAACGGGGCATGAGCCTGGAAAAGCTGGCGCTGGAATGCGGCATGAATCCTGCCTTCCTGGGTCATGTGGAGCGCGGTCTGCGCTGCCCCACCGTATATACCCTGGCTCGGGTCTGCGGCGGGCTGGGCGTCAGCCTGGCCGAGCTGTTCCTGGCCGGGCCGGACCAGGAAACAGACTGTGCCGCCGCCATTCAGCATGTGACTGACCGGATGCGGCAGCTCAGCCCCCGTCAGGCTCAGGCAGTAGCCCGCCTGGTGGACGATGCTCTGGAACTTCTGGACCCCTGAGCACCGGTGTTTTCTATATGCTACGCTTTTATATGGACAAACGTGTGTCCACTCCAGAGTAATTTTACCGAAACCATGAAAAAAACGCGCGGATGCAGCCCAGCGGTATGCATCCGCGCGTTTTTGTTGTCAGGCAAGGCTTTTCGCCAACTGATACCACAGCTGCTCTCTGCCGCGGCCGGCGGTCACTGTGAGCACCGGGACCTGCCGTCCCAGGCAGTCCACCGCCGCCTGCTGCAAGCGCCATTCGCTGTTTTCCTGATGGCGGAACCGGCGCGGGTTCGGCCTGCCCGCCCATCCGGCCTGCACCGCCAGCGCCGGGAATTGTTCCAAAGGCTGCTCCGCCTCCGCGCAGGCCCTGCGCCAGACCCGCCGGGCCCGAAGCCTGCCGCCCCGGCCGGGAGCCGAAAACAGAATCACCAGCTTTTTTCGGCCGGATGTGCCTCCGGTTTGCAGAAAACGAACCAGGCATGCCCGCTGTTCACGGCCCGCCGGGCAGGGCCACAGCCGCCAGTTGCCCAGCTGCTGCGGCACACTGCTTCGATTCCGATGCACTCCCAGAGCCCGCAGCAGCAAGCGCTCCTCCGCGCCCGGCCCACCCAGCAGAAGCAGATCCGCCGGTTGGCTGAACCCCCGCCGGACCAGGCGAAGACATTCTTCCTTCTCCGCTCCGGTCATACCGGTGCACTCCAGCCAGGCGGCAAACGCTCCGAGCGGTGTGTGGCTCACGGCTCCACCGCCATAAGCACCAGACGCAGGCTGTCCGGCTGTTCCAGGCCGAACGCACTTCCCCACAGCACCTCCATACCCCGGGTCTGCTTTACTGTTCCATGCCATAGTTCCACCACCTCTTCCAGCCTGCAATCCACACTGGCCCCGATGCTCACCACCAGCGTTCCTTCCCGGGGCATCCGCCAGCCCTGTGCGGCCAGACCGGCGGCGATGCTTCGATTCTTTTCGCTGCCGCTGGCCTGTGTCATCGCCAGCCGCCCGCGGGAGGCTCCCCGAAGCCGCTGCATCAATGCCTTCCGGTCCAGCGTGGTGGACAGACTTGGCGTGCAGAACAGCTCCTGCAGCGCCTTCAGCTCCTCTTCCGGTTTCAATGCGCTCTGCAGGGTCACACAGCCCCGGGCAGGCAGCAGCCGGGCATTTTTCAGTCCGCCCGGATTCCACAGCACCAGCGCCCCCTGGCGGCGTGCGCGCTCCGCCAGGGCAGCCACCTTCTGATATTCTCCGGCCCCGGCAGTGAGATAGAGCAGCTCCGCACCGGCATCCCGAACAGCACCGGACTGTGCCAGGCTGAAAATGTCTTCCTCACCCTGACCGCAGGCATTCCGGGCGATCCATTCTCCCCGCTCGTCCATTCCCACAGTCAGCAGCCGCATCGGCCGGTTTCGCTGCCCGGTCCAAATATCACACATGGGCTTTCCCCCCTTGTTTTGATCACTGTACCAGTATAGCGGCAGCGATGGACAGGGCCCTGTCCATATTCTTCCATTTTTTCAAAAATTTCGTCTCTGTTTTTCGTTCAAAAAGTGATGCTGTTTTCTGTTTCTCCTTTTGGGCCGGAAAAGGCCAGGCGCAGCTCCACTCGGCCGTTCTCCCCCACAAAAATCCCCCGGAGCAGCTGGCCCAGCAGTGGACGGTCCGGCTGCTCCAGCGCCAGCAGACGCTCCACCCGCCGGGTCAGCCAGTCCAAGGATGGCCCCGACGGCGCCTGGCCCGCAGTCTGCCACCGGCGCCGCAGCTCCTCCTCTTTTCTTTGCAGCCGGGCGGCGGCCGCTGCATACTCTCCCGCGCCGATCAGCCCCTCCAGCCGGTCGGCATAGGCCTGGCGGCGCTGGACCTCCAGCCGGTCCATCCTGGCCTGCAGGCGGGCCGGGTCCGGCCGGTCGGGGCACAGCTGATGCTGCAAACAGGCTGCCAGCCGGGCCGGGTCCGCCGCTGCTTGCAGCAAAGTCCGCAGCTGACCGGCCACCAGCCGCTCCAGTAAATCCTCCCGCAGTCGGTGGGCAGTGCAGCGGGCCGGGTCTCTGGCGTATGTACCGCAGATGAAATAGCAATAGCGCCCCACCCGGTGGGGGTACATCCTCGCTCCACACCCGGCGCAGAAGACAAGACCACTGAGCGGATGCTCCGCTTTTTGCCCTACGTACCGCCGGCTGCCCAGCAGGTTTTGCACCTGCCGGAACTCCTCCCCGCTCACCAGGGGCGGGTGGGCATTTTCACACACCACCCACTGTTCGGGCGGCACGGCTCGCCGGGTGTGGACCTTGTAGCTGGTCATCTCGGTCACATGCTGGGTCAGCGCGCCCCGGTAGGTGGGCAGGGTCAGGATGCGCCGCAGGGTGGCGGTGCTCCACCGGCCCCCTTCCCGCCCCGCCCGCCGGGCCGCCGGGGGCGGAATGCCCTCATCCTCCAGCCGCCGGGCGATTCGCCCCAGCGTTTCCCCGGCCAGAAACAGCCGGTAGATGCGCTGCACCACCGGGGCGGTGTCCTCCTCCGGCAGCAGGTGGTATTTGTCCGCCGGATCGATGCGGTAGCCGTAAGGGGCCTGCCCGCCCAGAAACTTGCCCTCCCTCTGCAGCGTGCGCTTGGCCCGCAGCACCTTAGCGCTGCAGTCCTTGGCATACAGCTCATTGAGCAGGAATTTGAAGACGCTGGGGTCCAGGCTTTCCCGGCTGGCGGTCTGGGTATCATAACCGTCGTTCACCGCAATGTAGCGCACCCCCAGCCGCTGAAAGGTCTCCTCCACCAGGGTGAGCGCCTGACCGCAGTTGCGCCCAAGACGGGAGAGGTCGGTGGTGGCAAAGCAGCGGATGCGGCCGCTTTGCAGCTGTGCCATCAGTCGCTGGAAGCCCGGCCGGTCAAAGTCGGTGCCGGTGTAACCGTCGTCCTGGAATTCCGCCACCACCCGATACCCGTTCTCGGCGGCCCACCGGTGCAGAAAGGCCCGCTGGTTGGCAATGGACCCGCTCTCGCCGCCCTCGCCGTCCGCCGCGCTCAGGCGCAGGTAAAGGGCAATGGGTTCGCTCATCGCTTTCCCTCCTCCTGTTCCCACTCCTCCTGCCAGAGCACAGCGCTCCGGCAAAGGATCTGCCGGACCAGCTCCTCCAGCGCCGGGCCGTTTTCCTCAAAAATCAGCTCCGCCTCCGGCTGCCGCTTCATACCGCCTCTCCTCCTTTCCGGCTTCGCTGTCTTTGCAGCCATTCTATGCTTTGAAAAAACCGGGCATGCGGCGTTTTGGTCAAACCGTTCGCCGGACCCATCCGGTCGGCGGTGTAAAACTCGCTTTTGGCAGGTTCGGCAGGCAGGTCGATGCCGGTGGCCTCCCGCAGACCGAAGGCCGCGAAGTAATCGCAGAAGGCCTCCTTTCCCAGCCGCTGGCCGATCTGAATAAAGCTTTGGTTGCAGCTGTTCTGCAGCGCCTGGGCCAGATTCTGGGGCCCGTGCTGATTCCGGTTGGCACAGTGAAAGCTCACCCCCGCCACCCCGTAGGACTCGCCGCAGAAGAAGCTGTCGCTGGTGGTGACCACGCCCGCGTCCAGCGCGGCGGCAGCGGTGATGAGCTTGAACACCGAGCCCGGCTCGTACAGATCGCTCACCGCCTTGTTCCGCCATTGGGTCTGCTGGGCCAGGGTGAGGGCCTGGGCCCGCTCGTCACCGGTGAGGGCATCCACCTGGGCGCGCACCGTTTCGTCCTGAATCACCCGGGGCTCGTTGGGGTCGTAGTCGGGCTTTGTGGAGATGGCCAGAATGCGGCCGGTGTCCACCTCCATCACGATGCCCACCCCGCGGGCGGAAACATTGTATTCCTTCACCGCTGTGGAAAGGTAGTTTTCCAGATAATGCTGGATGTTCACATCCACCGTGAGCTTCAGGCTGTTGCCCTGCACCGGTTCCACATAGGTGTCGTAGTCGGTGGGCATGTCGTAGCCCCAGGCGTTCTTGGCGCTGAGCACCCGGCCGTCCTGCCCGGTAAGCAAGCTGTTGTACTCCAGCTCCAGCCCGGCCACGCCCTCGTTGTCCACATTGGTAAAGCCCAGCAGGCTGGCGGCGAAATCCCCCTCCGGATACCAGCGCTTGGTGTCCTGCAAAATCAGGATGCCCTGCCAGTCGTTTTCCAGGCAGGCAGCGCGCACCGCGTCGGCGGTTTGCTGGTCCACCCGGCGCTTGAGCAGCGCGTCGTTGCTTTTGCGCTGGCTCAGCTTTTCCAGCACCTCCGCCTCGTCCAGCTCCAGAATCTGCGCCAGCGTGGCGGCCGCTTCGGCCACATCCCCGTCCGCCATCTCCCGGGGTACTGCACGGATGGTCCAGCAGCTGGCGGACACCGCCAGTGGGGTTCCGTTTACGTCCAGGATGTCACCCCTGGGCGCGGGAACCACGCTGTCCCGCAGTTGCTGGCCTGCGGCCCGCTGGGCATAGAAATCGTATTCATGAATCTGCAAATACCAGAGCCGGCCCACCAGAGTGGAAAAGCACACGGCCACAAAAAAACCGGCCGCCAGCCGGGTGCGAAGCTTCATTCCCCGGTCCTGTGCGGCCTGTGGTGTTTGTTTCTGCAAAAAAATCGCCCCCCTTCGCTCATTTATATGAGCCGAAGGGGGGCTGTGATGTGTTTTTACCGGCGGTTGGCCCGCTGCCTTGCCACCAGAGTGGAGCAAAGGCCGAAGGGGGCCGCCAGGATGCTTAAAAAGATGGCGCCCACCGCGTAGTCCAGCGTGGCATCCGGCGCACCGTGCAGGCCCCAGGCGATTGCCATAACGAAAAACCAGAACACAGGGAGCAGCACCACGCTCACGGCCCACAGGCCCGTGATCCGTCTGCCGGGCTGGAGCTGGGTCCAGTCCACCCTCACGCCCTGCATGCCGCACCAGCAAAGCGCGATGAGCAGCAGGGTGGCGCTCACATAGCCGCCCCGCACCAGCTGGAGCAGAATCCCCACCACCAGAACCAGCGAAGCCACACGCCAGCCTCTGCCGCGCTGCGGCCTGGAGGAGGCCTTCGTCGGCCGGTATTCGGGCGACTGCTGCTGGTAGATGGGCTGCCGCTCCAGCGGCTTTGGCTGCTCCGGCGGCTGAGGAGCGGGGGCAGGGCCGTTGCGCCAGGCCTGCTCCTCATAGGTGAGGGGACGGTCCGGCTCGGCCTTCTGCTCCGGCGCAGCCTGCACCGGGGCGGCATCCACCGCCGCGAAGTCGAACTGCTGGCCCTCCTCCTGCTCACCCTGGCCAAGCTGGATGATCTTGCCTGCCCGGCGCTGGGCCCGGCTGGCATACTGCTCCACCGCCTGCTGCTCGGCAGCACGGCGGGCGGCACGGGCAGCCTTGGCGGCAGCGCGGCGGGCCTCGGCGCTGTTCTGCTGCAAGGAAACGGCGGGCGCCGCAGGCGCGGCCGGACTCTCCTGCTCCATCACCGCCATGCTCACGCCCTGGCGGGCGGCCCGCATGGCAGCGGTGAAGGCCTTGTGCAGCGCATCAAAGCCCTCCGGGTCCTCTTCCGGGTGGCAGGTGCGTGTTTTCTGCGCGTAGGCGTGCCGGATAGCCGCCTTATCGGTGGTGGGCGCAATGCCCAAAACCTCCCAGATGCTCATAGCGTTTCGTCCTCATCCTCATCCGAATCATCGTCCGGATCGTCAAAGCCGGAAAAATCCAGCCCCTCCAGCGAGAGGCCGGCCTCCAGCCGGTCCAGCAGGTCCTTGATGCGGGCCCGGGCCCGCAGGATGCGTCCGTTTTCCTGGCTGGCCAGCGCCTCGCCGAACAGCTGCACCGCCTGGCCGATGATCTGACGCTCCTCGCCCAGGGCCTCCTGCCACAACCGCTCGCCCTTGGCCAGCAGCAGGCGGTTCTCCTGCTGGTCCCGGGGATGGATCTTCAGCCCCTTCAGCTCCTTCAGACGGCGGCGGGCCTGCTCCTCGGTCAGGCCGCTGCCCTGCCCCACCAGCACGGTGCTGATGGTCCGGCCGGTGGTCAGGGTGGTGGCCTCCACCTCCAGAATGCCGTTGATGTCGTAGGTAAAGCGCACGTCCGCGCCCTCTTTTCCGGCGGGTGCGGCGGGCACCGGCAGGTCCAGCTCGCCCAGCTTCTGGTTCTCGCGGCAGTACATCTCCTCGCCCTGGAACACCTGGATGCGCAGCCGGGTCTGGCCGTCGCTGGTGGTGTAGTACCGCTCCACCTTGCTGGTGGGCAGGGCGCTGTTGCGCTCGATGATTGGGCTCATGAGCAGGTTGTCCTCATCCGCCGGATTGTACACGCCCACGCCCAGGGTGAAGGGGCAGATGTCGGTAAGGACCAGCTCCTTCAACTCGGTGCGGCGCTCCTTCATGGCGGCGTACATGCCCGCGCCCAGAGCCACCACGGTATCCGGGCTGCCGGGATTGGCCAGCTTCTGGCCCAGCAGGTGGTTTAAGTACTGGCGTACCACCGGCATCTTGCAGCTGCCGCCCACCGGCACCACCGCCTGCAGCTCGCTGGGGGAAAGGCCGCTGTCCTTCAGCGCCCGCAGCAGCGGAGTGCGCATGCGGCTGAACAGGGTCTGGGCCTGCTGAATGAGCATCTGGCCGGTGAGGGCCATGGAGCCCTTCAGGCCCTCCAGCTCCAGCACCATCATGGCCACGGGAGACTGAGTCAGGGTCTGCTTGCACTGCTCGGCCTGCCGCAGCAGAATGGCCCGCTGGCGGGGCTGCAGCGCCTGGTAGTCGATGCCGTTTTTCTGGCAGTACATATGGGCGATGGCTGCGTCGAAGTCGTTGCCGCCCAGGGCGTTGTCGCCGCTGACAGCCAGAATGTTCACCACGTTTTCAAAGCAGTCCACCACCGAGACGTCCAGCGTACCGCCGCCGAAGTCATAGACCAGAAAGGCCGCGTCGCCCTTTTCCGGGTCGTAGCAGGCCAGGGCAGCGGCGCTGGGCTCGTTGATGAGCCGGTCCACGGTGAGGCCGGCCAGCTGGCCCGCCCGCTTGGTGGCGGCGCGCTGGGCATGGTTGAAGTAGGCGGGCACGCTGACCACCGCTTCGGTGACCGGCTCGCCCAGAAAAGCCTCGGCGTCCTGCTTGAGCTGGCGCAGCACCAGAGCGGACAGCTCCTCCGGGCTGTATTCCCGCCCGGCCAGGGTGAACACCCGGTCGGTGCCCATGCTGCGCTTGAACGCGGTGGCGCTGCGCTCCGGGTGGCTGACCAGCCGCTCCCGGGCGGGCGCACCCACCAGCACGGTGCCGTCCTCATCGATGCTCACCGCGCTGGGGGTCAGAGTCTCGCCGTAGGCGTTGGGGATCAGCTGGCTGCGGCCGTCCTTCCAGACGGCGGCCAGACTGTTGGTGGTTCCAAGGTCAATGCCAAGAATGGCCATAGGTCGTTTTCCTGCCTTCTTTCGATAGAATGGCCGGGGCTGCTTGTTGGCAAAGCCGCCCCGGCGTGGCCGCCCGTCCGGGCGGCAGGGGTCATTTCAGCCCGATCTGAGCTGCGTATTCCAGAATCAGCTCCCGCTCCAGGAAGGGAGTCTTTTTGCCCATCCGGTCCCGGTAGGTCTCGTGGCCCTTGCCGATCACCGCGATCAGGTCGCCCTTCTGAGCGTGGTCCAGCGCGTAGTGCAGCGCGTCCAGACGGTCCGGAATCTCCACATAGGGCACATCCGGGTTGCCCTGGGCGATGCCAATCTTGATGTCCTTGATGATCTGGTCCACCGATTCAAAGCGGTTGTTGTCCTCGGTGAGGATCAGGAAGTCCGCCTTGCGGCTGGCCACCTCGCCCATGCCGTAGCGGCGCAGACGGCTGCGGTCGCCGCCGCAGCCGAACAGCACCACCAGCCGCCCCGGCTCATAGGCCCGCAGGGTGGTGAGCAGGCTCTCGGCACCGGCCTCGTTGTGGGCAAAGTCGATGAGCACGGTGAAGTCCTTGCTCACCGGCACCAGCTCCACCCGGCCCTTGACCGAGATGTTCATCAGTCCGTCGTGGATGGCGTCGTGGGCAACGCCCAGCACACGGCCCACCGCGATGGCGGCCAGGCTGTTGTAAACGCTGAACTCGCCGGGCATGTTCACCTTCACGTCCATGTCCTCCCGGCCGGACACATGGAACCGGATGCCCAGGAAGTTCTCTGCCCGCAGCAGGTGCAGCTCGCTGGCCCGGAAGTCGGCCTCGTGGTGCATGCCGTAGGTGACCAGCTTGCAGGTATGACCCGCCAGCAGGGTGCTGCAGTTCTTGTCGTCCACATTCACCACGCCCACGTCACACCGGCGGAACAGCTGGCCCTTCCAGGCCCGGTATTCCTCAAAGCTGGCGTGCTCGCCGGGGCCGCCGATGTGGTCCGGGTACAGGTTGGTGAATACGCCCACCTTGAAATGGATGCCGGTGACCCGGTCCATCATCAGGCCCTGGCTGGAGACCTCCATCACCACGCTGTCGCATCCGGCGGCCAGCATCTCGCTGAACATCTTCTGCAGCTCGTAGCTTTCCGGGGTGGTGTTGACCAGCGCCCGGTTCACGCCCGGGTAGGCCACGCCGTTGGTACCGATGATGCCGCACTTGTGGCCACCCGCGTTCATCACGGAATGGATCATGTGGGCGGTGGTGGTCTTGCCCTTGGTGCCGGTCACGCCGATGGTGATCAGCTTTTCGGCGGGCCGGCCGAAGTAGTTGCAGGAGAGCAGCGCCAGCGCCCGGCGGCTGCTTTCCACCTGCACCACCGTCACGCCCTGGGGCACCTCGTCCAGCTTGTGCTCGATCACCAGCACCGAAGCGCCCTGCTCCGCCACATCCATGGCGTAGTCGTGGCTGTCCCGGTTGGTGCCCACAATACACACAAAGGCCCAGCCGGGCTGTACCTTGCGGGAATCGTAGGCGATGTCCACCACTTCGGTGTCCAGGCTGCCCTGCACCAGCGTGTAGTCCAGCCCATTGAGCAGTTCTTGTAATTTCATGGTCAAATGCCCCCTCTGCTTGATTTGGGATCAATGTGCAGCGGGCGTGCCCACCTCGGGCAGGCCCCTGCTTTTTATGTATGCGCCCGGCGGCGCGGCCTTGCCGCTTTTCGCCGGGGCGGTGTGAGGCTCAGCGCTTCACAAAGTATTCCTCGTACCAGGTCAGGAACATGAACACGCACCAGATCTGGCGCCAGTTGTCCCGCTTTTCGCTCATGTGCTGGTCCAGCATTTTGGTCAGCTCACGGGTGTTGAAAAACTTTTCAGCGGATTCGCTCTGGAATTTTTCCCGCACGATGGCTGCGTACTTTTCCTCCCGCAGCCAGGCACGCACCGGCACCGGGAAGCCCAGCTTTTTCTTGTCGGCGGTCTTTTCCGGAATGCTCCGGGCCGCCGCGCCCCGCAGAGCCATCTTGGTGTGGTCCGCGTCCGCCCGACACTCCACCGGGATGTGCCGCGCCACCTCGAAGACCTCCTTGTCCAGGAAAGGCACCCGCAGCTCCAGGCTGTTGGCCATGCTCATCTTGTCCGCCTTCAAAAGGATGTCCCCCACCATCCACAGGTGCAGGTCGGTGTACTGCATCCGGGTCACCGGGTCCTGCCCGGCGGTCTTTTTAAAATATATTCTGGAAAGATCAGTCGGCTTTTTGCTGCCAGTATAGTGTTTCAGCAGCTGTTTTTTGCGCCGCTCGCCCATCAGGTTGGTGTTGCCGATGTAGCGCTCCTCCAGCGGGCGGGAACGCCGCACCAGGAAATTCACGCCGTGCACCGGGGGCAGCTGCTCCGCCACCGCGCCGATGGCCCGCCGGATGGGCAGGGGGATGTGATCGTACCAGGAGACGGTGAAGGGCTCCTTATAAATGTTATAACCGCCGAAGAACTCGTCCGCGCCCTCGCCGGACAGGCAGACCTTCACCTGTTTGGCAGCCTCCCGGTTCACGAAGTAGAGGGCCACGCTGGCGGCATCCGCCAGAGGCTCGTCCATGTGGTACTGGATGCGGGGCAGGTTCTCCCAATACTCCTCCGGCTCGATGCGGTAGGCGTAGTTCTTCACGCCCATGAACTTGCTGAACTCGGCGGCGTAGTCGGTCTCGTCGTACTGCTTGTTGGCAAAGCCCACGGTGAAGGTCTTGTCCACATGGGCAAGGTAAGCCATGTAGCTGGAGTCCACACCGGAGGACAGGAAGGAACCAACCTCCACGTCGCTGATCTTGTGGGCGGCAACGCTCTGGCGCATGACCTCCTCCACACGGCTCTCCCAGTCGGACAGGCTCTTGCCCTCTTCGGGCTCAAAGCGGGGCTCCCAGTAGCGCTTCACGGTCACCTCGCCCGCCTTCCACAGCAGACTGTGGGCGGGCAGCAGCTTTTTCACGCCTTTAAAGAAGGTGTCCTCCCCCGGGGAATACTGATAACTGAGATACAGCTCCAGCTGGCTCTTGTTCAGCTCCTTTTTGAAGCCGGGATGGGCCAGAAAGCTCTTGATCTCGCTGCCGAAGAGCAGCTCGCCCTCGTCGGTGAGATAGTAGTAGAAGGGCTTGATGCCGAAGTGGTCCCGGGCGCAGAACAGGGTCTGCTCGGCCTCGTTCCAGATGGCAAAGGAGAACATACCTCGCAGCTGGGCCAGCATACCCTCGCCCCACTCCTCGTAGCCGTGGAGCAGGACCTCGGTGTCCGAATGGTCGGTGGAGAAGGTGTGGCCCGCCTCCACCAGCTTAGTGCGCAGCTCCATGAAGTTGTAGATCTCGCCGTTGAACACCACGGCCAGGTTTTTATCCTCGTTGAACATGGGCTGGGCGCCGCCCGCCAGGTCGATGATGGACAGCCGCCGGTGGCCCAGCGCCACCCCGCTGCCGAAATAACTGCCCTCGCCGTCCGGCCCGCGGTGGGCGATGGCGTCGGTCATTGCTTTCAAAATCGCTTCACGCCCGGCACGCATGCCGGTAAAGCCAACAATTCCACACATGATGTGATAGTCCTTTCCCTCATATGGGCAGAGTAGCCCAATTATTTTCTTATTATACTACATTAGGGAACGGTTTAAAAGCTTTGCTTTTGTTTGACAATTCATAAAGAAAAGAAGTAAAATAGAAGGGCTTATGAGCAATACAAAATAAGCCAATAATTTGGAAAGTTCAGGTGAAACAAAACCTATGGAACAGATCCTTCCCGTGCTGCTGGGCAGTGACGCCAACGTTTACGGCATGGCCCGCAGCTTTTATATGGAATACGGCGTGACCAGCCTTGCCATCGGCAAGGGGGCGCTGGCTGCCACCGCCAACTCCAAACTGGTGCAGATGGCCGTGGTCGAGCCCAATCTGGAGGACGACGCAGTCTTCGTGAAGACTCTGCAGGCCTTCGCCGCCGCCCACACCGGCCGCACCCTGGTGCTGGTGAGCTGCGGCGACAACTACACCGGCCTGATGGCCCGCAACCGCGCCGCCCTGGAGGGGCTTTACAAATTTGCCTGCCCCACCCCCGAGCTGGTGGAGCAGCTGGACACCAAGGAGTATTTCTACCAGGCCTGCGAGGCCCACGGCCTTGCCTATCCCAAGACCTTCGGCTGCACCAATCAGAACTGGAAGACCGTGGAGATTCCCTTCGAGTTCCCCTGCATCATCAAGGCCAGCAACAGTGTGGCCTACTGGAACTGCCGCTTCCCCCACAAGAAAAAGGTCTTCGTGGCCTACAACCGGGAGGAGTACGAGGCCATCTGCGCCGCCATCTATTCCTCCAGTTACCAGGACAACCTGGTGCTGCAGGAATACATCCCCGGCGACGACAACTGCATGCGGGTGCTGAACTGCTATTCCGGCCGGGACCACAAGGTCCACCTGATGGCGCTGGGCCGCCCCCTGCTGGAGGAGCAGACCCCTGAGGGCATCGGCAACTATGCAGCCATTATGTCCATCAAGGATGAGGAGCTGATGGGCCGGATGAAGGCCTTCCTGGAGGACGTGGGCTGGGAAGGCTTCTCCAACTTCGACATGAAATACGATTCCCGCGACGGCCAGTACAAGCTGTTCGAGATGAACCCCCGCCAGGGCCGGTCCAGCTTCTTTGTGACCGCCAGCGGCTACAACCTAGCCAAGTGGCTGGTGGAGGACGTGGTGGAGAACAAGCCCCAGGGCCTGACCATCGCCGACACCCGTCATCTGTGGATGATCGCCCCCGCCGGCATCATCAAGAAGTACCTGAAGGACCAGGAGCTGCTGGCTGAGGTACGCAAGCTGATGAAGGAGGGCAAGGTGACCCACCAGCTGTTCTGCAAGGAGGACTTCACCCTCAAGCGGGCCATCTGGTATGCCAAGAACCAGCTGAACAACTACCGCAAATACAAGCGCTATTTCGGCAACAAGAGCCTGCGGGACTGACCGGGCGGAAAGGGAGGCACTATGTGCGGATTTGTGGGCTTTGCCAGTGCAAAGCATAACGCCGAAGAGGCAAAAAAGACCATCAAGCAGATGGCGGATCTGATCGCCCACCGCGGGCCGGACGGCGAGGGCTTCTATGTGGACGAGCAGGTGGCTCTGGGGCACCGGCGGCTGTCCATCATCGACCTGGAGGGCGGCAGCCAGCCCATGTTCAACGAGGACGGCAGCATCGTCATCGTGTTCAACGGCGAGATCTACAACTTCATGGAGCTGCGCGCCCAGCTGGAAGCCGCCGGGCACACCTTCGCCACCCATTCCGACACCGAGGTGCTGATCCACGGCTATGAGGAATGGGGCAGCGGCCTGCCCGCAAAGCTGCGGGGTATGTTCGCCTTTATCCTGTGGGACAAGGCAAACGAAACCCTGTTCGGCGCGCGTGATATCTTCGGCATCAAGCCCTATTACTATTACAACGAGGGCGGCCACTTCATCTTCGGCAGCGAGATCAAGGGCTTTCTGCCCCACCCCGGCTTCAAAAAGGAGCCGAACGAGGAGCGCCTGCCCGAGTACCTGTCCATCGAATACATCCCCAACGAGGAGACCATGTTCAAGGGCGTATACAAGCTGCCCGGCGCCCACATGTTCACCTGGAAGAAGGGCGAGCTGAAGGTGGAGCGGTACTATGACATCCGCTACCATGTGGACGAAACCAAGAGCCTGGAGGACTGGGAAAAGGCCATTACCGAAACCTTCGCCGAGAGCGTGAAGGTGCACCAGATTGCCGACGTTGAGGTGGGCTGCTTTTTGTCCTCCGGCGTGGATTCCAGCTTCGTGGTGAACGAGGTGTCCAAGGGCACCCCCAAGGTGAAGAGCTTCAGCGTGGGCTATGAGGAGGAAAAGTACTCCGAGCTGCCCTACGCCCAGGCCTTCAGCAAGGAGATCGGTGTGCCCAGCATCGCCAACAAGGTGAGCGCCGACGAGTTTTTCGAGGCCAACAAGACCATCCAGTGGTATCTGGATGAGCCCATGCCCAACCCCAGCGAGGTGCCGCTGTATTTCCTGACCAAAAACGCCGCCCGTTATGTGAAGGTGGTGCTGTCCGGCGAGGGCGCCGACGAGCTGTTCGGCGGCTATCCGCTGTACTGCGCGGCCCATCACTTTGAGGAGTACGAGCACAAGACTCCCCGCTTTGTGCGCAAGGCCGCGGGTGCGCTGGCCGGTGTTCTGCCGGACTTCAAGGGCAAAAACTTCCTGATGCGTGGCGCCAAGGAGCCCTGGCAGCGGTGCATGCGGGCTAATTACGTGTTCGCCACCCCCGCCGAGCGGGACAAGTACCTGAAAAAGCAGTACCACAAGAAGACCCCCGAGGAGTTCTTCAAGCCTTACTTTGACGCCTCGGCCGGTCTGGACGAGCCCACCCAGCTGCAGTGGGTGGACATCCACACCTGGATGCTTTATGACATCCTGCTGAAGGCGGACCGGATGAGCATGGCCAACAGCCTGGAGCTGCGGGTGCCTTTCCTGGACAAGGAGATGCTGGAGCTGGCGCTCTCCATCCCCGCCCGGTACCGGTCCAGCAAGACTGAGACCAAAATCGCGCTGCGCCGTGCAGCCCTCAAGCAGCTGCCGGAGAGCGTGGCCAAGCGCAAGAAGCTGGGCTTCCCGGTGCCGCTGAACGACTGGCTGCGGCAGGACAAGTACTACCAGATGGTGCGGGAGAAGTTTGAGGGCGAGGTTGCCGAAAAGTTCTTCAACGTGCCCGAGCTGCTGCGCCTGCTGGACGAGCACAAGAGCGGCAAGAACGGCGGCATGACCCAGATCTGGAGCTTCTACAGCTTCATCCTGTGGTACGAGCAGTTCTTCGTGCTGCGCTGATTTTTCTTTCCATCAAACAAAAAATCCCCGGGGAGCTCCCCGGGGATTTTTCTATGTTGTTTTACTAGCCGTGCACGGCTGCTGTTTCACTCAGGCCAGGATGGGCTTGAGGGCGGCGGCCAGGGCATCCTTCTGGGCCTGGGCCTCTTCCACATTCTTGCCCAGAGTGGTGAAGTAGGTCTTGATCTTGGGCTCGGTGCCGGAGGGACGAACCACCACGGTGGCGCCGCCTTCCAGGGCATAGATCAGCACGTTGGCGGCGGGCAGGTCGATGGCCTCGGTCTTGCCGGTGGCCAGCTCGGTGCGGGTGCGGGCCTGGTAGTCGGAAACGGTGACCACCTTGTAGCCTGCGAACTCCGTGGGAGGCTCCTGACGCAGCTTCTGCATGATGCCGGCCATCTTGTCCATACCGGACAGGCCCGGGAACTCGTAGCTGTCCACCTTGTTCAGGTAGCGGCCGTATTCCGCGTAGATGCGGTCCAGCTCTTCCTTGATGGAGGAGCCGATGCTGCGGTAGTAGGCGGCCATCTCGCAGATCAGCATGCTGCCGATGACGGCGTCCTTATCCCGCACGTAGCTGCCTGCCAGGTAGCCGTAGCTCTCCTCGAAGCCGAAGATGAAGCGCTCCACCTGACCGGCGGCCTCCAGACGGGCGATCTGATCGCCGATCCACTTGAAGCCGGTGAGCACGTTGCGGCACTCCACACCGTAGTGAGCGGCAACCACGTCCGCCAGCGGGGTGGACACGATGCTCTTGACCATGACGGGGTCCTTGGGCATGGTGCCGTTCTCGATGCGGGCTTTGCAGATGTAGTCCAGCAGCAGCACGCCCACTTCGTTGCCGCTCAGCAGCTCATAGCTGCCGTCCTTGCAGCGCACAGCGATGCCCACGCGGTCGGCATCCGGGTCGGTGGCCAGCATCAGGTCCGCGCCGGACTTCTCGGCCAGCTCCAGACCCAGACGCAGAGCCTCGAAGATCTCCGGGTTGGGATAGGGGCAGGTGGGGAAGTTGCCGTCCGGGTCCTTCTGCTCGGGTACGATGGTGATATCGGTGATGCCGATGTCGCCCAGAACGCGGGTTACGGGAACCAGACCGCTGCCGTTCAGCGGGCTGTAGACCAGCTTCAGGCCGGCAGTCTTGCACAGGCCGGGACGCACGCTGCGGCTCTCGATGGCCTGGTACAGGGCCTCGTAGCAATCCTCGCCCACATACTCGATCAGACCGGCAGCCATGCCTTCCTCAAAGGACATGGTCTTGGCGCCGCTGAGCACGTCGGTCTTCTGGATCTCGGCGTAGACCACGTCGGCGGCCTCGTCGGTCATCTGGCAGCCGTCCGGGCCATAGGCCTTGTAGCCGTTGTATTTGGCGGGGTTGTGGCTGGCGGTGACCATGATGCCCGCGTTGCAGTTATAATAACGGGTGGCAAAGCTGAGTGCGGGAACAGGCATCAATGCCTTGTAGATGCGTACCTTCACGCCGTTGGCGGCCAGCACTTCGGCGGCAGCCTTGGCAAACACATCGCTCTTGATGCGGCTGTCGTAGCTGATGGCTACGGTCTGGGTGCCGCCCTGGGTCTTGACCCAGTTGGCCAGGCCCTGGGTGGCCTGACGGACCACATACACGTTCATCCGGTTGGTGCCAGCGCCGATCACGCCGCGCAGACCAGCGGTACCGAACTTCAGCGACACGGCGAACCGGTCCTTGATGGCCTCGTCGTCATCCTTTACGCTTTCCAGCTCGGGCTTCAGATCCGGATCGTCCAGATCGAACGCCAGCCAGCGCTCGTACTCATTTTTATACATTGCACACACCTGCTTTTTGTTTATTTCGACACTTTTTGTACAAAGTATCTATCATCTTTATTCTAATAGAGTCTGTTCGAAAAGTCAATCGAACCCGTTCTTTTTGTGCAAGCAAACAAGTTCAGTACTTTAAAATGCTGCAATCTACACAGAAGATGCGCCTTGTGCAATCCCCTGTTCCGAAGTATACTAAAAAGGCAACCAGGGCAGCACCGCACCCATTGCCCCTAAAAAGCTCAGACGGCGGGAATTGTGCGGCATCGCCCTGAAATTTCGGAATAACGGAGCGAATGTCATGTTTGCAAAAGTGAACAGCTTTGGCGTGCGGGGCCTTGCGGGCTTTGCCGTCACAGCGGAAGCGGATATCAGCGGCGGGCTGCCTCAACTGTCCATTGTGGGCCTGCCGGACAGCGCGGTCAAGGAGGCGGCGGACCGGGTGCGCAGCGCGGTGAAGAATCTGGGCTTTTCCTGGCCCTCCAGCCGGATCACCGTGAATCTGGCCCCGGCGGACGTGCGCAAAACCGGCCCCCTTTACGATCTGCCGGTGTTTCTGGCCCTGCTGTGCGCCGCCGGGCAGCTGCCCGTGCCTGGAGCGCACCAGGCCTTTATCGGCGAGCTGTCGCTGGACGGCGCGCTGCGCCCGGTGCAGGGCATCCTGCCCATGGCGCTGGCGGCAGCGGAATACGGCGTGACCGAGCTGTTCGTGCCCACCGAAAACGCCGCCGAGGCGGCCACAGCCGAGGGCCTGACCGTTTACGGGGCCGACACCGCCCGCCAGGTGGCGGACCATCTGCGGGGCGAAGCGAAGCTGACCGCCGCGGTCTGCCCGCCCTTCTCGGGCCAGGGGCACACCGGCGGGCTGGATTTTTCCGATGTGCGCGGCCAGCTGATGGCCCGGCGCGCGCTGGAAATCGCCGCTGCGGGCGGCCACAATGTGCTGCTCATCGGCCCGCCGGGCACCGGCAAATCCATGCTGGCCCGCCGCCTGCCGGGCATCCTGCCTCCCCTCACCCGCCCCGAGGCAGTGGAGTGTACCAAGATCTATTCGGTGGCCGGTCTGCTGCCCGGAAACAGCGGCCTGCTGACCCAGCGGCCCTTCCGCAGCCCCCACCACAGCGTGAGCGCCCCTGCTCTGGCCGGCGGCGGCGCCCAGATCCGTCCCGGCGAAGTGAGCCTGGCACACAACGGGGTGCTGTTTCTGGACGAGCTGCCGGAATTCCACCGGGATGCCCTGGAGGTGCTGCGCCAGCCCCTGGAGGACGGCGTGGTCACGGTGAGCCGGGCCTCCGGCAGCGCCACCTACCCCAGCCGCTTCATGCTGGTTGCCGCCATGAACCCTTGCCGGTGTGGCTTTTTCGGCCATCCCACCCGGCCCTGCACCTGCCCGCCCAGCGCGGTGGAGCGGTACCGTCAGCGCATCTCCGGCCCGCTGCTGGACCGGATCGACCTGCACGTGGATGTAAGTCCCGTGGCCTACGACGAGCTGAGTGCCGAGGAGCCGGGCGAATGCAGCGCCGCCATTCTGGAGCGGGTACTGGCCGCCCGGGCGGTGCAGCTGGCCCGGTTCGAGACCACCGGCGTGACCTGCAACGCCCACCTGCCCAGCCGGGCCCTGCGTCAGGTCTGCCGTTTGGACGACGCGGCTGCCGCCACCCTGCGGGCGGCCTTTGACCGGCTGGGGCTTTCCGCCCGTGCTCACGACCGGATTTTGAAGGTAAGCCGCACCATTGCAGACCTTTCCGGCAGCAAAACCATCGGAGCGGCCCATGTGGCCGAGGCGCTGCAGTACCGCAGCCTGGACCGGAAATACTGGTACGACAAATAAAACCGCACCGCATCATTCGCGCCGAAAGGCTCAGGCAAAATAAGGAGAACCCATGAAAAACACCACTCTTTGCTACATTGAACAGGACGGCCGCTACCTGATGCTTCATCGGGTAAAAAAGCACCAGGACCCCAACGCCGGCAAATGGATCGGCGTGGGCGGCAAGTTCGAGGAAAACGAAAGCCCGGACGAATGCCTGGTACGGGAGGTAAAGGAGGAGACCGGCCTGACCCTCACCCGCTGGCGCTGCCGGGGCATTGTGACCTTTGTGTCCGACGAATGGCCCACCGAGTACATGCACCTGTTCACGGCGGACGGCTTTGAAGGGCAGCTCACCGACTGCAACGAGGGCGAGCTTGCCTGGGTGAAAAAGGAGGACGTGCCCGCGCTGAAGCTCTGGGAAGGCGACCGGGTCTTTCTGGAGCTTTTGACGAAGGAGGAACCTTTTTTTCTGCTCAAGCTCACCTACCGGGGTGAGCAGCTTGCCGGTGCGGTTCTGAACGGCCATCCACTGGCGCTGTGAGCATTTTTAAAGCAAAACAGGTTGTTGTATAAGATATCGAAAACTTTTCCGTATATCCTCTCGTTTTTTATTGACTTTTAACACAAAACGTACCATAATGAAGGTAACAGGTCCCCCGCACATTATTTGGAAAGGTGGTTGCTTTCAGTTATGAGCGTTGAGAAAACTTATTTTGATAAAATCGCGGAGTATGGTCAGCTGGTCATCATTTCCGGTCCCAGCGGCGTAGGCAAGAGCACCGTCATCACCAACTACATTGCCGAGCATCCCAATGCCTGCAAATGTGTTTCCGTGACCACCCGGCCTCCCCGGGCGGATGAGGAAGACGGTGAGGACCACTACTTTGTAAGCCATCAGGAGTTCGAGCAGCTGATCCGTTCCCAGCAGCTGCTGGAATACGTATACCGGGGCCAGAATGGCTACGGCACCCCCAAGAACGCGGTAGAAAAGCTGCGCCGTGCAGGCCGCAACGTAATTCTGGACGTGGATGTGGTGGGCGCCACCAAGATCCGCACCCTCTGCCCGGATGCAACCCTGATCTTCATCATGCCTCCCTCCTGGGAAGAGCTGGAGCGCCGTCTGCGTTCGGATTCCACCAAGACCGAGGAGAAGATCCGCTCCGAGCTGGAAACCGCGCAGGAAGAGGTTCTGTGCGCCGGTCAGTATGACTACATCCTGATCAACGACACTGTGGAAAAGACCGTGCGCCGCCTGGGCCAGATCATCCACGGCAACCGTTACAGCCGCAACAGCATGCGCACCTTCCTGGAAAGCTACATCGAGAGCGAGCTGACTCCCCAGTCCGATCTGGCGGATGAGATCCTCTCCATCCATCGGGACTAAGCTTCCCTGTCATTTCCCGCAACACATAAGAAAGCCCCCGGAGGTTTCCGGGGGCTTTCCTTTTTGCTTCAACGCGGCACAAAAATTCCCCGCCGGAAATTCTTCCGGCGGGGTTCTTGGTTTACTCAGTAATGTATTCCATATCCAGCACTTCACCGTTCAGGGTGACCGACTTCACCTGGGAAAGATCCAGGATTTCGTTGAACATGCTGTTCAGGGTCACGCCCTCATCGGAAACCGAGGTGCCGGCGGCAGAGGTCTCCACCTGGGTGCCGTCCTGCAGCTGAATGCTGATTTCCGGCATTGGCATCTCGCCGCTGATATCCCACATATCGCCGCTGCCGCGCACGGTGAGCGCCACCGGAGAGATGGTCACGCTCTCCACCGTCCAGCCGCCCAGGTCCAGGTTCAGCTTGCTCTGCAGCCGCTCCTTCACCTGCTCCAGCCGGAAGGTGGTGGACCATTCGCCCTGGGTCAGAGACTCATAGGTGGTGCCGCTGTAGACCACTTCCATATCGCCCACGTCCTGGCCCTCGGGCAAAAAGAGCACATATTCGTTGGTCTCGGTGTAATACAGCTCCTGGCTCAGCTCGGTGCGGGGGCCGATGTTCAGTTCCAGCATGGGAAGATCCAGCACCTGGCCGGAAGCATCCTTCAAACGGAAGCTCAGGCTGTTCACACCACCCAGCACGCTGTCGGTATTATACTGAATGTGCAGCTGGTTGCCGATCTTGGCGGCGGCAGCCACACTGGCCCAGTCCACGCCGTCGATCTTCAGGCTCTCGGCCCAGGGCTTCAGCACCGGAACCTTACCGGAATCCTTCAGCTGCTCGATTTCTTCCATGCTGATCTCCGCATGCTCCGGATCTGCCACACCCGCCATGCTGCCCATGACCATCCCCTCTTCGGGGGCCGCGTATTCCGCGGCCGGGCCGCTTGCCAGCAGCTCGCTCACGGTGTAGCCGGTGGACTCATCGCTCACCTGCTGCTCGCCGCTGAGCAGCGAGCGGGCACTCACGGTGATTTTTTCGCCTGCATCGGCATCCACGCCCATACTCTCCAGGCGCAGGATTGCGGTCTCGGTGGTCTCGTCGTAGCTTACCACATTGGCGAATGCACCGCCCATATCATCGCTGATCCGGCAGTCCTTCAGAAGCACGGTATCGCTCACACGGCCCTGCCCGGTGGTATCCTGCAGGCTCAGGAACGCCACGGCCACGCCGCCGTCGTTCACCGCGCCCAGCACCTCCATGCGGATGCCCTGGTCCTCGCTCACCTCGTTCACCGGCTGCAGGATGGCAATGGTGTCCTCCGAGAGGCCCTTCAGGCTTTCCCGCAGCTCCGGCGCGGCGGCCAGGGTACCGGCGCTGAGCACCATGACCGCGGCAAAGCTTGCCGCCACCGCCAGCACACGGCGCACCGGGCGGCGGCGCGGCGCTACGGTCAGGCTGGGCCTGCACTGGGCCAGGATAGCACTCTTTTGGGAAGCATCCAACTGGATGCTTCCCAATTCGCGATCGATCGCGAGGCGGATGGTATCGTCGCAGCGTTTGTCGTCAAAGATCCTCATAGGGCCCTCCCTCCAAACGTTTTTTCAGCAGCTCCCGCGCCCGGTGAAGCCGGATGCTCACGGTGGACTGAGGCGCGCCCAGAATGGCGGCAATCTCGCCCACCCGCAGCTGCTGATAGTAGTGCAGAAGGATGACCTCGCGGTACTTCGGCTTCAGGGCCATGATCTCCTGGATCAGGCGGCCTTCTTCCGAACGGGGCTCCTGGCCCGCGGGCAGCTCGGGGTACTGGTCCACCAGGCTGACCCGCCGCTTCCAGGCACTGCGCAGATAATCCTTGCACACATTCACGGTGATCTTCATCACCCAGGCCTTTTCCGCCGCCGGATCCGAGATGGCGGGCCAGGCCCGATAGATTTTCACAAAGGCGTCCTGCACAGCGTCCTGAGCCAGATGCACGTCCCCCAGATACATGCAGCAAAGCCGCAGCATTCCGTTGCCGTATTCGTCCACCAGCCGCTCCATCTGCTGCTGGGTGCATGGGGTTTGCGAGGCCACAAAATCACGCTCCTTCTTGAGCGCCTCCATTCTACAAACGATACCTGCGCCCTGAAATATTTCATTTTTCCAAAAATTCTTGCGATTTTCTTAAGAAAATCGATACCTCTTGGTTACAACTTCGAAACATGCCAGAATACACGGCAGCCCCAGCTCTGCTCAGCGCAGAGCCGGGGCCCCGATACCCGGCCGGGCCGGGCAATCTTGCTGTTATTATAACAGGTTTTTCTTATGCAGACAAGCGCAAGATTACAGCAGTACCAGCTTGCCGTCCTGCACGTCCAGCTTCACCGTTCCGGTGAGGGTACTCGCCACAAAGCGCTCGGCCAGGGGGTCCTCCACCTGCTTGCGGATCACCCGGCGCAGGTCGCGGGCGCCGAACTTCACGCCGCCGCACTCCTTCACCAGCTGCTCCAGAGCAGCGGGGGTGTACTCCAGTGCCAGGCCCTTGTCGGCCATGGGCTGGCGGTACTCGTCCAGCATCAGCCCGGCGATGCGGCACAGGCTCTGCTCGTTCAGCGGCTTGAAGGCCACGATCTCATCCACACGGCCCAGGAATTCCGGCCGCAGGAAATCGCCCAGCGCCTTCATCATCTTGTTCTCGCTGATCTGCTCAGCGCTCTTGTTGAAGCCGGTCTCGCCGGTCTTCTCGGTGCTGCCCGCATTGCTGGTCATGCAGATGACCGTGTTCTCAAAGTTCACGGTGCGGCCCTGGCTGTCGGTGATGCGGCCCTCGTCCAGGATCTGCAGCAGGATGTTCAGCACATCCGGGTGGGCCTTCTCGATCTCGTCGAAGAGCACCACGCTATAGGGACGGCGGCGCACCTGCTCGGTGAGCTGGCCCGCCTCGTCGTGGCCCACGTAGCCCGGAGGGGCACCGATCAGGCGGCTGACGGTGTGCTTCTCCATATACTCGCTCATGTCAAAGCGAATCAGCGGGTCCACCGAGTCGAACAGCTGGTTGGCCAGCTGCTTGACCAGCTCGGTCTTACCCACGCCGGTGGGGCCAACAAACAAAAAGCTCGCCGGGCGGCGGCGGCCGGACAGGTCTGCCCGGGCCCGCTTCATGGCGCGGGCCACCGCGCTCACCGCCTCATCCTGGCCGATGATGTGCTTCTTCAGCTCGGTCTCCAGGTTCACCAGCTTGGCAAACTCGCTCTCCTGTACCTTTACGGCGGGGATGCCGGTCCACAGCTCGATGACCTTGGCCACGTCCTCCATCTCCACCTGGATGCCGCCGGCCTTCAGCTCCAGAGCGGGCAGCTCCTCCCGCAGGCGGGCCAGATCGGTCTTGATCTGGGCCAGTCGGGCATAGTAGTCCTCGGCCTGGCCTTCGCCCTCGCCGGACTGCTCCGCCGCCAGCTCCTCAGCCTCCAGCGCGGCGATCTTTTTGTGGGTATCGGCCAGCTGGCTGATCTCCGGATGACGCAGGTTGCAGCAGGCACAGGCCTCGTCCAGCAGGTCGATGGCCTTATCCGGCAGGAAACGATCGGAGATGTAGCGCTCGCTCAGGTTGACCACCGCGGCCACGATGGGCTGGCTGACCTCCACACCGTGGTGCTTCTCGTAGTATTTCTTGATGCCGCTGATCACCTCAATGGCCTGGGCCAGGCTGGGCTCGCCCACCTTGACCGGCTGGAAGCGGCGCTCCAGCGCCTGATCCTTCTCGATGTATTTGCGGTACTCGGCAAAGGTGGTGGCGCCGATCACCTGGATCTCACCGCGGCTGAGGGCGGGCTTCAGGATGTTGCCCGCGTTCATGGCGCCCTCGCTGTCGCCCGCGCCGGTGATGCTGTGGATCTCGTCGATGAACAGAATCACGTTTCCGGCGCTCTTCACCTCGCTGATCAGGCCCTTCACCCGCTGCTCGAACTGGCCGCGGAACTGGGTACCGGCCACCAGACCGGTCAGATCCAGCAGATACAGCTGTTTGCCCTTCAGGCAGGAGGGCACCTGGTCCCGGGCGATGCGCTGGGCAATGCCCTCGGCGATGGCGGTCTTGCCGACGCCCGCCTCACCGATCAGGCAGGGGTTGTTCTTCTGGCGGCGGGCCAGAATCTGGATGGTGCGGTAGATCTCCTGCTCGCGGCCGATGATCTCGTCCAGCTTGCCGGCCTTGGCCTTGGCGGTCAGGTTCTCGCAGTATTTGTCCAGGAACTTGTAGCGGGGCTTTTTGCCCTTTTCGTTCTTCTCGCCGTCCTTTTCCTTCTTTTCCTTCGCGCCGAAGCCGAAGGGGAAGGTGGCGCTGCCGCCGGGGGTGAAGCCGTCTTCATCGCCCTCATTGTTCTCGTCGGCGTCCGGGTCCTCCTGGCCGCCCATGGGGCCGAAGGGGAACATGCCGTTCTCGCCCGCTTCCTCCATGAAGCTGCTCATGCGCTCCTCCATGTTCTCCAGATCCTGGTCGGAGACGCCGAACTGCTTCATCAGGTCGTCCACAGGCTTGATGCCCAGCTCCCGGGCGCAGGTGAGGCAATAGCCCTCCTGCTTGGGCTGGCCAGCCTCCATGCGCTGCACGAACACAATGGCCGTGCGCTTTTTACAACGTACACAAAGCATATCTCATTTCCCTTTCTTTGGGGCGCCGGGGCCAAGGGCCCGGCTTAATAAAACGGATTGAACTGCCCAAACAGCGAGAAGCCGATGCTGTCGCCCAGCACCTGCTGGTTGAGCCAGGGGATGGACCCGCCGGTGACCACAATGATCGCCCACACGGCGCACAGGATCAGATACAGATCCACCACACCGGCCAGCAGGCCCATGGCAAAGCCCAGCAGCTTGTTCACGCCGCCCAGGATGGGGATACGGTTGAAGTTGGTGAGCACCGCCACCACAAAGCCCACGATCACCTTGCACAGCGCGAAGGCCACAAAGAACACCACAATGGCAATGATGGGGGTGAGCAGCGGAGCGATCACCTGATTCACCACCTGCTCGGCCAGCTCGGGGGCGCTGCCGGTGAGCACGCCGCCCGCGGACTGGATGATGCTCTGCTGAATCTCATTCGGCAGAAAACCGGCGTATTTTTCCACCAGCTGGTCCAGCTGCAGCTGGCCGCCGTCGGCCAGGGTCTTTTCGATGCTGGTGGTGAAGTTGTTTTCAAAAAAGCTGGTGAACAGCACCGGGGCGATGTTCTGGCTGAAGATGCTTGCGCCCAGCAGGCTGGCAAGGTTGCCCGCGAACTGCACCAGTGCGGCCGCGAAGCCCTTGCCCGCATAGCGCATGGCAACCAGCAGCAGGATCGCCAGCAGAATCAGGTCAAAGCCATTGGCAATGGTCATGGGTCATTTCCTCGTTTTCTTTTGGATTTTTGCGCGTGGCCGAGGTCATTCCTCGGCGGGCTGGGTCACCAGAGCCGCCTGACCGCCGCCGAACACCAGCAGATTCTTGGCATTCAGCACCGCCTGGGGCTGGCTGTCGGTGGTCATTTCCCACAGGGCTTCCCCTTCCAGATCGTAGGCGGCAACACTGCTGCCCCGTAATACATACGCGCCGGAACGGGTACACACCACTTTGGATGCGGGTGCGGGCACCGAAACGGTGCCGGTTTCCTGGCAGCCTGTATCCAGCAGGATCAGCCGTACCGGGGCGTCAGCCATTTCCGAGCCAATCAGAATGCCCACCGCCCGCTGGCTCACCGACACACTGAGCAGCGTGCCGCTGGGATAGCTGTAGGTGGCCAGCTGTTCGCCGGTACTGGTGTCGTACACTGCCACCCGGCCCTGGAACACCACCAGCAGCTTGCTGGCGCTGAGCCAGTGCATCTGCAGCACCGGGCTGGTGCCCGCATCGATGGTCAGGCCGATGGTGCTGGAATTCAGGTCCAGCAGATGAATCTTCACCGCCAGCTGGCCGTTTTCGGCGCTCAGGCAGGCCGCCGCAAACCGCTTTCCGTTCTGGGAAAAGGCGATCTGAGCGGGCACCCCCTCGGCATCGCTGGGGTACCACTGGTAGATGGGCTGGAAGGTGGAGTCGTAAACCGTGACCTCCGCCAGATAACGGCTGGAATCGGTGACCACCGCCACCGTTCCGTTGGAGGCCATCTCCGCCAGCAGAATGGGCTGGGTGTAGGTGTTGGTATACAGTGTGCGGGTTCTGCTTTCCACCCGCAGCTCGTACCCGGCCCGGTTATACAGCACAAAACGGGTCTTGCCGCTGCTGATGCACGGGCGGGCATAGTTGTGGGCGATGCTGCGCAGCTGTGCGCCCCGGGCGGAAAAGACCACCAGGTCCTTGCTGCCCAGCTCCACAAAGCCGCCGCCCAGGCTCTCCACCTGGAGCGGTTCGGCGATGCCGGTCTTCACCGGCCAGCCGCCGCCGGGCTGCAGCCCGATGCGGGCGGATTCCACCACATCGCTCAGCAGCGCCAAGCCACGGCCGAAAATGCCGCTGGCATACAGCGCCAGCGCCAGCAGCACCACCAGTGCCAGTGCCGCGGTGCGCAGCCTGCGCATCCGGCGGCGGTGCCGCAGTGCGCTCAGGCGGGTAAGCTTTGCCCCGCCGGGCGTTTGATTGGTTTCCATATCCCCGCCCCCTTTCTCATTTCTTCGTCACAAAATGCGCCCCGGTTCCCCCTGGGGCTTGCCCGCCTGCCACGCAGGCAGCTCGGGATAATCCACCCAGGCCAGGAACAGGCCCTGGGCCGGGAGGGTTGGGCCCGCCTGACTGCGGTCCCGGCTTTCCAGAATGGCGGGAACCCGCTCCGGGTCCAGCTTGTGCTGGCCCGCCAGAACCAGCGTACCCGCCAGAATCCGCACCATGTTGTAGAGGTAGCCGTCCGCTGTGACGGTCACCGTGACCAGGTCCCCGGTGCGCTGCACCCGGCACCGGCTGATGGTGCGCACGGTGCTGCCCCGCAAAGCCACCTCGCAGCCAGCCGAGCACAGGCTCATAAAATCGTGGCTGCCCACGAACCGGTCCGCTGCCGCCTGCATGGCGGCCTCGTCCAGTTTGCCCGGCAGCCGGTGATGCCAGCCCGCCCCGAAGGGGCTGTCGATGGGGCTGTTCCAGATGCGGTAGCAATAGGTTTTTTCGTGGGCGGCGTAACGGGCGTGGAACTCCTCCTCCACCTCCATGGCCCGGTTCACCCGGATGGCCGCCGGAAGCTTCTGGTTCAAGGCCAGCGGCAGCTTTTCCATGGGGATGCGGCAGTCCGCCCAGAAATTCACCGCGTAGTGCAGGGCATGGACCCCCGCATCGGTGCGGGAGCAGCCCTTCACCGGCGGGCGGGTGCCCAGCAGGGCCTCCAGCCCGTCCTGCAGCGCCTGACAGACCGACAGGCCGTTGTTCTGCACCTGAAAGCCGCAGAAGCCGCTGCCGTCGTAGCTGATGTCCAGCAGGATGTTCATGGCCTTACAGCACCCCCGGCATCACAAAGCGGGTGGCCCAGACCAGGCCGAAGGTAACGGCGCAGAAGGCCACGGTGCCCCAGTCGTGGGGCTGGAACTTGAGCACCTTCAGACGGGTGCGGCCCTCGCCGCCCCGGTAGCACCGGCACTCCATGGCCATGGCCAGCTCGTCCGCCCGGCGGAAGGCCGAGATGAACAGCGGGATCAGAATGGGCACCATGGCCTTGATCCGGTCCTTGGCGCTGCCGCTGTCCAGCATGGCGCCGCGGGCCTTCTGGGCGTTCATGATCTTGTCGGTCTCCTCGATCAGGGTGGGAATGAACCGCAGAGCAATGGTCATCATCATGGCCAGCTCGTGCACCGGCAGGCCCAGCTTGGCAAAGGGCGACAGCAGCCGCTCGATGGCGTCGGTGAGCACGATGGGGCTGGTGGTGTAGGTGAGCAGGCCGGTGCCCGCGATCAGGGCCACGATGCGCACCGCCATGAAGATGGCGTAGGCGATGCCCTCTTTATACACCTTGATGACCCAGAAATGGATCAGCGGCTCGCCCTCGCCGCCCATAAAGAACAGGTTCAGAATGGCCGTGAAGGCGATGATGGGAATGATGGGCTTCAGGCTCTTGAGGATGATGCGCAGCGGGATCTTTGCCAGCATGTAAAGGCCCGCCAGCAGCACCAGACTCAGCGCCAGGCCCAGGAAATTGTTGATGGTAAACAGCAGCACAATGTAGGCGATGACCAGCAGAATCTTCAGCCGCGGGTCGGTGCGGTGCACGATGGAATCGCCCGGGAAGTGCTGCCCGATGGTGATGTCCTTCAGCATGTGGTCCCCTCCCCCTTGGCTTCCTTGCGGGCCTTTGCCTCCAGGATGGTCTTGACCGCCCAGGGCACGGTGTATACGTCCTGGGGCAGGTCCAGCCCCATCTGACGCAGCTTCAAAAAAATCTTGGTCACCTGCGGCACCGAGAGGCCCAGCGCCAGCAGCTCATCCGCCCGGGCAAACACCTTGTCCACCCGGTCGTACATGGCGATCTTCTTCTGGTCCATCACCAGCACCTTGTCGGCATATTTGGCGATGTCCTCCATGGAGTGGCTCACCAGCAGCACGGTGGTGCCGGTTTCCTTGTGGTAGCGCTTGACCTGGCTGAGAATCATGTCCCGGCCCTCCGGGTCCAGGCCTGCGGCGGGCTCGTCCAGCACCAGCACGCGGGGCTCCATAGCCAGCACGCCCGCAATGGCCACCCGGCGCTTCTGACCGCCGGAAAGCTCAAAGGGGCTGCGCTCCAGATAGTCCTCCGGCAGGCCGGTGAAGGCTGCCGCCCGGCGCACCCGCCGGTCGATTTCCTCCTCGCTCAGACCCATGTTCTTGGGGCCGAAGGCGATGTCTTTGTAAATGGTCTCCTCAAACAGCTGGTACTCCGGGTACTGGAACACCAGGCCCACCGAAAAGCGGACCTTGCGGATGTCCTGGCCCTTGGCCCAGATGTCCTTACCGTCCAGCAGCACCTGACCGCTGGTGGGCTTCAGAATGCCGTTGAAGTGGGTGATGAGGGTGGATTTGCCGCTGCCGGTGGACCCGATGATGCCCACGAAGTCGCCCTCCTCCACCGCGAAGCTCACATCCTCCAGAGCGGTGGTGGCGTCCGGCATGCCGGCGTTGTATATATGAGTCAGATGGCGCGTTTCAATGATAGCTGCCATGGTTTCACATCCTTACTGCAAAGGGGTTTTCAGCCCCGGAAATGTGCCTCTTGCTTGCAAGATGGCGCTTTCATTTTTATATTCGCTGTTATTTCAGCAGCTCGTAGAGCGCGGCGGCGCACTCGTCCTCGGTGATGATGCCCTCGGGCAGGTCCAGACCCGCCTTCACCAGCTCATCCCGCAGCTCGGCGGCCTGGGGTACGTCCAGCCGCAGGGCGCGCACCTTTTCGGTCTGGCTGAATACCTCTTTCGGGGTACCCTCCATGACCACGTGGCCCTCGCTCATCACCAGCACCCGGTCGGCCTGAGCGGCCTCCTCCATATAGTGGGTGATGCTCACCACGGTGATGCCGAAATCCTTGTTCAGGTGGTGGATGGTCTCCATCACCTTTTCCCGGCCCCGGGGGTCCAGCATGGCGGTGGCTTCGTCCAGCACCAGGCAGTCCGGCCGCATGGCGATCACGCCCGCGATGGCCACACGCTGCTTCTGGCCGCCGCTCAGCTTGTGGGGGGCCTTCTCCCGGTGCTTGTAGATGCCGGACATCTGCATGGCCTCGTCGATGCGGGCGCGGATCTCGGCCGGGGGAACGCCCAGGTTCTCCAGCGCGAAGGCCACGTCCTCCTCCACCACGGTGGCGACGATCTGGTTGTCCGGGTTCTGGAACACCATGCCCACGGTCTGGCGGATGTCGTACAGGTGGCTTTCATCCCGGGTATCCATGCCCTCCACCGTCACGGTGCCGCTCTCGGGCAGCAGGATGGCGTTGAAATGCTTGGCCAGGGTGGACTTGCCGCAGCCGTTGGCGCCCAGCACCGCCACGAACTCGCCCTTGCGGATGGTCATGGACGCGCCGTCCACCGCGTAGGGGTTTTCCGGGGTATAGCGAAAGCGCACGTCTTTTGCGGCGATCATCTCGTTCATTTCGATTGTTCTCTCCCCTCTTGTTCCGGGTCCTGTGTTCAGGCCTCCTGCCAGATGGCGGTGGCGCCGCAGGGCACCACGCCCCCGGTGCTGCTCACCGGCAGGCCGATCTCGTCGCAGCTGGTCACCCCGCCGTACCTGCCGCACAGGGTGGTTTTCAGGATATACTCCATCACCGCGGGCGACAGGCCGGTGGTGTAGCTGTTCACCGCCACGAACAGGGGCTGCTCACTGAGCACGCCCGCGCACAGGGCGATCAGGTCATAAATATTGTCCTCCAGCTTCCACACCTCGCCGCCGGGGCCCCGGCCGTAGCTGGGCGGGTCCATGATGATGGCGTCGTAGGTGTTGCCCCGGCGGATCTCCCGGGCCACAAACTTGGCGCAGTCGTCCACGATCCAGCGGATGGGCCGGTCGGCCAGATTGCTGGCCTGCGCATTCTCCCGGGCCCAGGCCACGATGCCCTTGGAGGCATCCACATGGCAGACGCTGGCGCCCGCCGCGGCGCAGGCCAGGGTGGCGCCTCCGGTATAACCGAACAGGTTCAGCACCTTAATGGGGCGGCCGGCGGCCTTGATCTTCTCCTCATACCAGGCCCAGTTCACGGCCTGCTCAGGGAACACGCCGGTGTGCTTGAATCCGGTGGGGCTGACCACCAGGGTCAGCGGACCGCAGCCGATCTTCCACTTTTCCGGCAGGCGGCGGCGGTATTCCCACTGGCCGCCGCCCCGCTCGGACCGGTGGTACACCGCGTCTGCCTTGGCCCACAGGGGGCTGGTCTCGGGGCTTTTCCACACCACCTGGGGGTCCGGGCGCACCAGCAGGGTGCTGCCCCAGCGCTCCAGACGGTTGCCGCAGGTTGCGTCGATGAGTTCATAATCTTGCCAGCTGGTGGCAGGGCGCATACGCAATTCTCCTTTTTCATTCCGGGGAAACCGGCCTTTGGGCGATTTCCGTATCAGTATAACGTGTATTTATGAAATTTTCTTGGCGGGGTCAGTCGAACATGCTCTGCTGGCCCGGAGCGTCCAGCTCCTTGGGCAGCTCCAGCCCCAGGTGGACCCAGGCCTGCCGGGTGGCGCAGCGGCCGCGAGGGGTGCGGGTCAAAAAGCCCATCTGCATCAGATAGGGCTCGCACACGTCCTCCAGCGTCACGGCCTCCTCGCCCAGCGCGGCGGCCAGCGTATCCAGGCCCACCGGCCCGCCGCCGTACAGCTCGATGATGGCCCGCAGCATGCTCCGGTCCATCTCGTCCAGGCCCAGCTGATCGATGTCCATCCGCTTGAGGGCCAGCTTGGCGGTGGCCTCGTCGATCACACCGTCCGCCAGAACGGCGGCGAAGTCCCGCACCCGCTTTAACAGCCGGTTGGCCACACGGGGGGTACCCCGGCTGCATTTTGCCAGCTCGTAAGCTCCCTCCGGGGTGATGGGCTGGCCCAGAATGCCCGCCGAGCGCTGGATGATGCCGCTCAGCTCGTCCGGGCTGTACAGCTCCAGCTTGAGCAGCACGCCGAACCGGTCCCGCAGGGGGCCGGTGATCTGGCCCGCACGGGTGGTGGCGCCGATCAGGGTGAATCGGGGCAGATTGATGCGGATGCTCTGGGCGCTGGGGCCCTTGCCGATCATGATGTCCAGCGCGTAGTCCTCCAGCGCGGGGTACAGAACCTCCTCCACCTGGCGGGACAGACGGTGAATCTCGTCGATGAAGAGCACGTCGCCCTCCTGCAGGTTGGTGAGCAGGGCCGCCAGGTCGCCGGGCTTTTCGATGGCCGGGCCGCTGGTGATGCGGATCTGCACCCCCATCTCCTGGGCCACGATGCCCGCCAGGGTGGTCTTGCCCAGACCCGGAGGGCCGTAGAGCAGGATGTGGTCCATGGGCTCGCCCCGGCGCTTGGCCGCTTCCAGATAGATGCGCAGGTTTTCCTTTACCTTTTCCTGGCCCACATACTCGTCCAGAGTTTTGGGCCGCAGGCTGATCTCTTCGCTCTCGCCCTGGTTCATCTCCGGGCTGACCAGCCGCGTGCCGAATTCGTATTCTTCCACGGGTTACCTTCCTTTCGCCATGCCGCGCAGCGCAAGCTTGATGAGTTCCTCCACCGGCAGGGAGGGGTCGGCCTTGGCCACCGCCTGGGTCGCCTCGCTGGGGCTGTAGCCCAGACTGGTGAGGGCCGCGATGGCCTGGCTCAGGTTGCCCGCCGGTGCTCCGCCGCCGCTCACATCGCCCAGGGTGATGCCCTCGGCCAGGCCCTTGCCCACCTTGTCCTTCAATTCCAGGGCAATGCGCTGGGCCAGCTTGGGGCCCACGCCGTTGGCAGCAGTGAAGGCCTTGTGGTCCCCGGCCGAGATGGCCAGGGTGATCCGCTCGGGGGTCATCACATTCAGAATCGCCAGACCCACCTTGGGGCCCACGCCGGAAACGGCGGTGAGCATCTTGAAGCAGGCCTGCTGCTCCTCGGTGGCAAAGCCGAAGAGGGTCACGTCGTTTTCGGTGATATTCATATAGGTATAAAGGGTAGCCTCATGGCCGATGGCCGGCAGCGCCGACGACACCGACGCGGGCACCTGCACAAGATAGCCCACTCCCGCGCAGGAAAGGACCACCATGTCCAGGGTCTTTTTCAAAAGTTTTCCGGTCAGACAATAGATCATCGGGAACCTCCTGTTGCATTCAGCTTCGGTCAGCGCAGCGGTGTGCCCATCAGGCGGCTGCGGCTGCAATGGCAATGGGCGATGGCCATGCCCAGTGCGTCGGCGGTATCGTCAGGCTTTGGCACCTTTTCCAGCTTGAGCATCATGCGGGTCATCTCCTGCACCTGCTTTTTCACCGCCTTGCCATAGCCGGTCACCGCCTGCTTCACCTGCATGGGGGTATATTCAAAGATGGGGATGCCGCACTTGGCCGCCGCCAGCAGAATCACGCCTCTGGCCTCGGCCACGCCGATCACCGTGGTCTGGTTGTGCTGATAAAACAGCTGCTCGATGCTCAGCGCCTCGGGCTTGTAGGTTGTCATCACATCCAACACGCCTTCATACACCTTGTCCAGCCGCTGCTCGAAGGGCACGCCCGCCTCGGTCGTGACCGCGCCGAACGCCACCGGCGTGAACCGGTTGCCCACATATTCCACCACGCCCCAGCCCACGATTGCATAGCCGGGGTCGATACCCAATACTCGCATAGATACACCTCTCCATATTAACCGATATAGTATACTATATTTTTTATAAAATAGCAAATACCGCCCACCGGCAGCGGGCAGACTCCGGGCAGACAAAAAGAGCAGGACCCCGCTTGGGCCCTGCTCTTTTCTCAGAAACCGGTGAAACCGACAGATTGTTCTTTTTTATTTCATACTATTTTCATAGTATTGGTGTATCATAGCCGCTTGATGCCTCGTTGTATGAGAGGAAGCATTTTGGGGATTCGAGTTCCTGTTGTTCTTCTTTTTCTTGACACAAAACAAAAACAGGACGCTCTACTGAGCGCCCTGTGTGGTGGACGGTAAGGAACTCGGGGCGGCTCCGCCCGTGGGCGGCTCCGCGCCGCTTGGCCCTTTGGCCTGCGCGGCAGCCCGCCGGAAAACCTGCCACCGGCAGGTTTTCTTGTTCGGCGGTCACCCTTCCGGGATTCGAGTTCCCTTTCTCCTGTTTCTTTCTGGCGTAAAACAAAAAACAGGACGCTCGATTGAGCGCCCTGTGTGGTGGACGGTAAGGAACTCGAATCCCTGACCCTCTGCACGTCAAGCAGATGCTCTACCAGCTGAGCTAACCGTCCATGTCCTTTCGGCTTGATTATTATATCGAATCTTTTTTCAAATTGCAAGTACTTTTTGAAAAAAAGTTTTTCTTTTTTATTTTCCCCCGTTTCGCCGCACTGCGGCACGTTTTTCCCCTTCTGGAAAGGAGTCCTTTGCATGCATCTTCCCTTTGCCCGGTCCGAATCCTCCCGCCGGTTCTCCGGCCTTTGGCCCGCGCTGGCCGCCGCACTGGTGCCGGTTGCCCTGCTGGCCGGGCTGTACGCCGCCCAGGGCGTGGCCCCCTTCGGCCCTAACAGCCTGTTCTTCGGCGATATGGACGGCCAGTATTCCCATTTTCTGGCCAGCTTCTCCGAGCTGTTCGGCCGGGGAGCGTTTTACACCTGGCACAAGGCGCTGGGCGGCGAGGCCCTCAGCTGGGCCGCCTACTATCTGTTCAGCCCCTTTAATTTTCTGGTGCTTTTGTTCCCCACCTCCCAGATGCCCACTGCCGTGACCCTGATTACCTTGGCCAAGGCGGGCTGTGCAGGGCTTACCATGCACCTGTTCCTGCGCCGCCGGGCGGGCAGCAGGCTCTCGATGCCGTTCAGCTGGGCCTGGGCACTGAGCGGCTACCTGCTGGGCTTTTCCCAGAACATCATGTGGATGGACGCGCTGATCGCCCTGCCGCTGATTGCCTGGGGCATCCGGCGTATTCTGGAGGGCCGTTCCCCCTGGCTGTATCTGGTAAGCCTGGCGGCCGGGATATTCTGCTGCTATTACATCGGCTGGATGCTCTGCCTGTACTCCCTGCTCTATTTTCTCTTCGGCCTGACCGCAGGCGATGCCGCGGGCCGCAAGTTACGAGTGGCGGTGCGCTTTGCGCTGGCCAGCCTGCTGGCGGGCGGGCTGAACGCCTGGATGCTGCTGCCGGTGGCGAAAGCGCTCGGTCAGGGCAAGGCCCAGGCAGCCATGGAATGGGGCTTTTCCACCAACTTCTCCCTTCCCCAGCTGCTGGGCCAGCTGTTCGCCGGGGCCTATCCCGCCGGGCAGGACACCAACACCCTGCCCCTTATCTTCTGCGGCACCCTGCCGCTGGTGCTGGCGGTGTTGTTTTTTCTCCGCCCCGGCCCGATGCGGCCCAAACTTGCGAGTGGCGGGCTGCTGGTCTGCCTGCTGCTCAGCTTCTGGCTGCGCACGCCGGATCTTGTCTGGCACGGCTTTCAGAGTCCCAGCTGGTTCAGTTACCGCTACAGCTTTTTGTTCATCTTCACTTTGCTGGAGCTGGCGGCGCTGGGCGGCAAGGGGCTTGCGGAGCGTCTGCCCACCACCCGCCGGTTCGCGTCTGCCGGGGCCGTTGCCCTGCTGCTGGCCTGTGCCTGGGGCCTTGGGCTGATTTCCGGCTGGGCGGCGGTGCTCACCCTGTGCTGCCTGGTGGCCGCCGCACTGCTGCTGGCAATGCCCTGGCGGCGGGCCGCGGGCCTGCTGGCTGCTTTCTGCCTGGCGGCGGAGCTGACGGCCAACGGCTGGTCCGCGCTGGAAGCCTTCGAGCCCTTTCCCTCCACTCTGCCCCGGCTCACGGAACAATGGCAATCCACCGTGGAGGAACTCAGCGCTCAGGCCCCCTCCGCCCGGATGCAGCTGGCCGAGGGCGGGCAGAACACGCCCTTCCTGCTGGACTACAACGGCCTGAGCCACTACAGCAGCAGCTATTCCCAGACCGCCTATGAGCTGATGCGGGCGCTGGGCTGCACCGGCACCAGCGGCTGGATGGCCTGGTCCGACGGGCTGACCCAAAGTGCCGCCAGCCTGCTGGGACTGCGCTGGCAGCTGGGCGGCACCGCCTCCGGCCAGTGGCAGCAGCAGGGCGATGTATGGGAGAACCCCTGTGCCCTGCCGCTGGTCGTTGCGGCAACGGATACAAACAGCGAGCGGCTGGCGCTGGACCGGCCCTTTGACAACCTGAATCAGGTCTACAACACCCTTTTGGGCGAGGACGCAGGCATTCTGCACCCCATCGAGGCCGAACCCCAGGTGTTGGGGCTGGAAGCCGGGGCGGATGGACTGCACTACACCGTGACCGGCGAAAATGCCGCTTTGCGCTTTTCCCTCACCGCCCCTGTCTCCGGCGTGCTGTATGCCAGCTTCCCGGTGTATGACCAGTACTGCGGGGCAGATGTATTTGTGAACGGTGAAGCGGCGAGCCAGGCGCTGCTGCAGCAGGAGAATGGCACGGTCTGCCTGGGGCAGGTGCAGGCGGGCCAAACCCTCACCGTGGAGCTGCGGCCCCAGGGGGATTTTCTTTCGCTGGGCGGCTGGAGCTTTGCCGTGGAAGACAGCGAAGCCCTTGCCGCGGCCTGCGAGCGGCTGCAGCAGCAGGGCCTTCAGGTGGCAGAGTTTGCCCCCGGCCTTGTGCGCGGGACCATCCAGGTGCCCGAGGGCTGCACCGCCCTGTTCACCAGCATCCCTGCCGAGCCGGGCTGGCAGGTCCTGGTGGACGGCCAAAAAGTCGAGCCCGAAACCGCCTGGGGCGCGCTGCTCTGCGTACCCGTGGCCCCGGGCGAGCACCAGCTCACCCTGCGCTTTGCCCCCGCCGGGCTGGGCCTTGGCGCGGCGGTGAGCCTTTGCAGCCTGGGGGCCGCGGCGGCCTGGCTGGCGGCGCGCCGCCTTGGTCATACAGCCCAGAAAGCCCCACGCGGCGGGCAAAAAACCTTGTGACAACGCCCAATGCTGTTAAAAATCATTTGTATATTCTTGACAAACCTTTTTTCCTGCTTTAGTATAGGTAAGGTTACGAATAGATGTAATTATATATGGAGCGATCCAATCGCGATCCAATATCAGAAAGGATAACAGTATGGAACGTAAAGATTTGCGCAACATTGCCATCATCGCCCACGTTGACCATGGTAAGACCACCCTGGTGGACCAGATGCTGAAGCAGAGCGGCGCGTTTCGTGAAAATCAGCAGGTGGCCGAGCGTGTGATGGACTCCGGCGATATCGAGCGGGAGCGCGGCATCACCATCCTGGCCAAGAACTGCTCCACCGTATACAACGGTGTGAAGATCAACATCGTGGACACCCCGGGCCACGCCGACTTCGGTGGCGAGGTGGAGCGTGTTCTGAAGATGGTCAACGGCGTGCTGCTGCTGGTGGACGCCGCCGAGGGCTGCATGCCCCAGACCCGTTTCGTGCTGCAGAAGGCCCTGCAGCAGAACCTGAACCTGGTCATCGCCGTAAACAAGATCGACCGTCCTGACGCCCGCATCAAGGAAGTCATCGACGAAGTTCTGCTGCTGCTCATGGACCTGGGCGCCACCGACGAGCAGCTGGACAGCCCCATGGTGTTCTGCTCCGGCCGCGCCGGCACCGCCAGCTACAGCCCGGACGTGCCCGGCACCGACCTGAAGCCCCTGTTCGACACCATTCTGGAGTACGTGAAGGGTCCCGAGGGCGACCCGGACGCTCCCTTCCAGATGCTGTGCTCCAGCGTGGACTACAACGAGTTCGTGGGCCGCATCGGCATCGGCCGCATCCAGAACGGCCGCATGAAGGTCGGTCAGGATGTGCAGGTCTGCGACTGGCACGATCCCAGCGTTTCCATCAAGGGCCGTATCACCAAGCTGTACGAGTTCAAGGCCAACGGCCGTGAGCCCGCTGAGGAAGCCTCTGCCGGCGATATCGTTGCCTTCTCCGGCATCACCGATGTGACCATCGGCAATACCCTGTGCGATCCCGCCAACGTGGAGCCCCTGCCCTTTGTGAAGATCAACGATCCCACCGTGGAGATGACCTTCGCCGTTAACGACAGCCCCTTCGCCGGCCGCGAGGGCAAGTTCGTCACCAGCCGCCAGATCCGCGACCGCCTGCAGCGCGAGCTGCTGAAGGACGTGGCCCTGAAGGTTGAGGACTCCGCCACCAGCGATTCCTTCCGCGTGATGGGCCGTGGCGAGATGCACCTGTCCATCCTGATTGAGACCATGCGCCGTGAAGGCTACGAGCTGCAGGTCAGCCCCCCGAAGGTTCTGACCCACGAGGAGGACGGCCAGCTGATGGAGCCCTTCGAGCGCGTTGTCATCGACACTCCCACCGAGTACCAGGGCGCGGTCATGACTGCTCTGGGCTCCCGCAAGGCCATCCTGCAGCAGATGGAGCCCATCGGCACTCGCGTGCGTCTGGAGTTCCGCATGCCCAGCCGCGGCCTGTTCGGCTACCGCAGCCAGTTCCTCACCGATACCCACGGCGAGGGCATTCTGAACACCATTTTTGACGGCTACGACGCCTGGTGCGGCGACATCACCTGCCGCAGCACCGGCAGCCTGGTAAGCTTCGAGACCGGCGATGCCGTGACCTACGGTCTGTTCAACGCCCAGCAGCGCGGCACCCTGATCGTGACCCCCGGCGAGAAGGTCTACGAGGGCATGGTCATCGGCTACACCCCCACCGGCGAGGACATCAGCGTGAACGTCTGCAAGACCAAGCACCTGACCAACACCCGTGCTTCCGGCTCCGACGACGCCCTGCGCCTGGTTCCCGTTTCCAAGTTCAGCCTGGAGGCCTGCCTGGAGTTCCTGGCTCCCGACGAGCTGCTGGAGGTTACCCCCGAGAACCTGCGTATCCGCAAGCGCATTCTGAACCACGACATGCGCATGAAGCAGCTGAAGGGCAAGAAGAACGGCTAATTCGTTCCCCTTGTTCTGAAACGAGCATCCGCCCCTGTGCCACCCGGCACGGGGGCTTTTTTGTTGACAAGGCCTCTGCCCTCCCCTTATGATGAAAGCAGAATTTCAATGCAAACGGAGGGCCTTTGCCATGGAAGAACTGTTTGGAACCAAAAAGCTGGGGTTCGGCTGCATGCGTCTGCCCCTCACTGGCCCTGCCGCCGACCCGGCCAGCCAGGTGGATTACGAAAAGACCTGCCGCATGGTGGACGATTTTCTGGCCGCGGGCTTTTGCTATTTCGACACCGCTCACGGCTACCTGAACGGCAAAAGCGAGACCGCTCTGCGCCACTGCCTGACCAGCCGCTACCCCCGCGAGCGTTACCTGCTGGCGGACAAGCTCTCCAACGGCTTTTTCAAAAGTGAAGCCGAGATTCGCCCCCTGTTCTTCTCCCAGCTGGAGGCCTGTGGGGTGGACTACTTCGATTTTTACCTGATGCACGCCATGAACGCGGAGTACTACCCCAAATACTGCGCCTGCAACGCCTTCGCGGTGGCCCGGCAGCTGAAGGCGGAGGGCCGCATCCGGCACATCGGCATCTCCTTCCACGACAAGCCCGCTCTTCTGGAACGGATTCTCTCCGAGCAGCCGGACATCGAGGTGGTACAGATTCAGTTCAACTACGCCGACTACGACAGCCCCAGCGTGGAAAGCCGGGCGCTGTATGAAATCTGCCGCCGCTTCCAAAAGCCGGTGATCGTGATGGAGCCGGTGCGGGGCGGCGCGCTGGCCAACCTGCCGCCCCAGGCCGCCGGGGCCTTTGCCGGAATGGAGAGCAGCCCGGCGGGCTATGCACTGCGCTTTGCCGCCAGCTTTGAAGGCGTGTGCATGGTGCTCAGCGGCATGAGCGCCCCGGCCCAGATGGAGGAGAATCTGGGCCTGTTCCGGGATTTCCGTGCCCTGTCGCCGCGGGAATGGCAGGCCGTGAGCGACGCCCGCCGGGCGCTGGCCGGGCTGAAGAGCATCGGCTGCACCGGCTGCCGCTACTGCGTGGACGGCTGCCCCAAGGCCATTTCCATCCCTGAGCTGTTCGCCTGCGCCAACAGCCGGAACCTGTTCCAGGACCCCGGCGCCGCCACTTATTACAACATCTGCACCCGGAGCGGCCACGGCAAGGCAAAGGACTGCATCGGCTGCGGAAAATGCGAGGCCTCCTGCCCTCAGCACCTGCCCATTCGCCAGCTGCTGGCCCAGGTGAGCGCCCAGTTCGACGCGCCAGCCAAAGAATAAAAACGAAAAGAGCGCGGGCTTTCTTCTTGATCGGAAGAAAGCCCGCGCTCTTTTTATTCGGTTCAGTGGGTCAGCACCGGCTGCCGCTTGCCCGCCCTGCGGGTGCGCACCAGATGCCAGGCCGCGCCCGCACAAAGGGCCAGCGTGCCAAGGCCGCTCACCCAGTCCGACACATGCTGCAGGGTGGTACCGGTGTAGCTCACCCGTACCTGACCCGCCGGGGCATTCTCCGGCATGGTCAGCTCCACCCGGCCGCCGCCGTCCTTGTGCAGCTCCAGTTCAATGGGCGCGCTGCCGTCCGCCGGGGTGAGGGTGGCGGAGTAGCCCTTATACCACAGCTTGGGAATACCGTAGGCCCCGAAGACCTCGCCGTCGAAGTCAAACACGAAATCGCCGTTGGGCAGGTAATTGCCGCTGTAAACGCCGGTGGTGTTGCTGTACTGGGCGCCCGGCTCAAAGGCGAAGGCCTTGGCGTCCACACCGGCGGGCACCCATTCGGCTCCCACCAGGTAGAAGGTCTCACCCCGCTGGCTGGTGAAGTAGTTGGCCGGATAGTTCACCTGCTCGGGGAACTGGGTGGAGCTGACCGCCAGGTCCACGCCGCCCAGCACAAAGGCCACTGCCAGCACCAGCACCCGGGCCCGGCGGCTGCTCAGATTTGCCAGCACCAGCGTGATGGCCAGGCAGACCGCCAGCTGGCTGAAAGCGTTGAGCCGCCAGGGGAACTGGATGCTGTTCAGCAGAGTATCGTCCAGCATGCGCCAGGGCACGAAGGGCAGCACCAGCACCGTGAGCACCACGCCCGCCGCCAGAAAGGCCCAGGCGGCACGGCGCGCCCCGCTGCGCCGCCCCAGCGGGCAGACCGGCAGCACCAGAGCGGCCACAATGCCCACCAAGCCGGTGATGCCCAGGCCGATGTAGCTGGTGGGGTCAAACAGGTTGGCCACGCTCACCGTGTTCCAGGAGACCTGGGTCAGCGGCTGCTGGGTCACCGCGAATTTATCGCTTGCAAACTGCTCCAGCATGGGCAGCCAGTAATAGCAGCTCACCAGCAGGCAGGCCCCGGCAGCGCCCAGGCCACTCAGAATCGCCCGGCGGTTCAGCACCCGGGGCAGCCGCACCAGCACCCACACGATGGCCAGAAGGCCCGCCAGGGCAAGGCTCACGGTGTGGCTGAGCACCAGGCCGGTGAAGCCCAGCCAGAGCACCCAGGGGCGCTTTGCCCCCTCCTCGGTCAGGTCCCACAGGCCCCAGACCACCAGAGGCAGGAACACCATGGCCTGCACCTCGCCCACCGCGCTGCGGATGTAGAGGTTCACAAAATGATAGTGGCACAGGCCGTACAGCACCATCAACAGGCAGCCGCCAAAATGCTTTTTGGTGATGGCCCGCCCGGCAAAATAGCTGGTGACGCACTGGGCCGCAACGCAGCCCAGCATCAGGAATTTAAAGGCCATTTCCGGCCCCAGGCCCGCCACCCGGGCCAGTGCCGCCGGATACAAAAACAAATCCGGGTAAAACAGGCCGCTGGCATAGCCGTAGCCGCCCAGCATCAAAGAATAGATGCGCACCGGAAGGCTGGCATGGCCGCCCAGGGCCGCGGCCAGACCCTCCAGCCGCAGGATATGGAACACGCTGTCGTGCCCAGCCACCAGGTCCCGGCTGGCAAAGGGCAGCGCGCAGAGCAGCAGCACCAGCGCGGCGCAGCCCAGGCCGGTGGCAAGCTCGTATCGAATGGTTTTGCTTCGCATGGATCGTTTCCGCCTTTTTCTACAATTTATGCGTTCCGACTTATTATAACACACCACGGCCAGATTTTCCGCCCCAAAAGTTGTCAGAGGCACAAAAAGGCCCCGGCGGGCCGCAAACGTGCGGTTCCACCGGGGCGGTATTTCGGGTCAGCTTACTTCATCTGGGTGTATTTGGGCGGCTGGTTTCCGCCATCCCCCTCGGGACGCTTGGGTGGTACCGGCTGGGGCCGCTTTTTGGCGGCACGGCGGGCCAGCAGCACCACCGCCACGATCACCACCGCCGCCACCACCAGGAAGGGCAGCAGGTAGATCAGGCCGATCACCAGCTCCTGCACCACGCTCACAAAGCCGTTCCAGCTGCCCCGGAAGGCGGAGCCCACCCGGCTGATAAAGCTTGTGCTCTGGGGCGTGAGCTCGGTCACCTCGTCCAGGTAGACGTCCACCGTGCTGTAGCTGATCTGGTCCTGCAGTACATTCATCTGGCCGGTGTAGCTCTCGATCTGGTACTGCACCTCGCTGCGCTGGCTCTCGATGGCCAGCAGGTCCTCCAGGCTTTCGGCCTGGGCTGCCAGTTCATCCAGCCGCTGACGCTGCTGCTCCAGGCTGGCCAGGCGGGCCTCCAGATCCACATATTCGGCGGTCACGTCCTGGCTGGACTCGCTGCGCCGGATGAGGTTGGCGGCCTGGGCCGCCGCATTCAGAAATTCGCTGTAGTTCTCTGCCGGAACGCGCAGGGTGTAGTACACACTGCGGTTTCCCTGCTCGGCGCTGCCGCTGCTTTCGCTGCTCTGCACATAGGCCCCTGCCTGGCTGGCCGCCTCCAGCAGGTCGGCGCTGGCCTGGTCAAACTGCTTGGTCTCCAGCCAGAGGGTGGCGTTGTAGATGATCTTGCGGCTGTCCTGCGGGGTAAGCGCGCCGGAATCCAGGTCGGTCACCCCCGCGCCTGTGCCCGTTCCGTTGGCGGCGTCCTCCATGGCGCTGCCCGCTGTCTCCTGCACCGCGGCGGCGCCGGTAGCCGTGGCGCCGGACGAACCGCCGCAGCCGGTGAAAAGGCCGGCAAAAAGTGCGGCGGCAAGCGCCGCGGCGAGCCAATGCTTGTTGTGCTTCATCCTGTTTCCCTCCTTGTTTTTTGGCAAAACCACCAAGATTTCACGGTGAAGAATGTCACCTCTCTGACCCTTATACGAAATTGCAGCCGGGATTATTGCAGCCCCTTTATAAATAAGATACAATAAAAGGCGTTGTGTCACAAGGGGTCGACGGCTGACCCGCTTTTTGAAGAAGGAAGTGTATTTGATGGGTATGAATTTTCTGGTGGGGCAGAGCGGCGGCCCCACTGCGGTGATCAATTCCAGCCTGGCTGGCGTATATGAAACCGCCCGTGCCTGCGGCGCCGGGCGCATTTACGGCATGCATTACGGCATTGAGGGTCTTTTGAACGAGAAGCTGCTGGATCTGGACCAGCTGCTGGGCAAGGCGCTGAACATCGAGCTGCTCAAGCGCACCCCCTCCTCCTATCTGGGCAGCTGCCGGTACAAGCTGCCCACCCCCGAGCAGGACGAGGGCGTGTACAAGACCCTGTTCGCCCTGTTTGAGCGTTATCAGATCGACGCGGTGCTTTACATCGGCGGCAACGACAGCATGGACACCATTGCCAAGCTGGCAGCTTACGGCAGCCGCATCGGCAGCCCCATCCGGTTCATCGGCGTGCCCAAGACCATCGACAACGACCTGATGCTCACCGACCACACTCCCGGTTTCGGCAGCGCGGCCAAGTACATCGCCACCGTGATGAAGGAGATCATCCGGGATTCCAACGTGTATGACCTGAAGAGCGTGACCGTGACCGAGATCATGGGCCGCCACGCGGGCTGGCTGGCCGCCTCCGCGAGCCTGGCCAAGGGCGACGACTGCGACGGCCCGGACCTGATTCTGCTGCCGGAGGTTCCCTTCAGTGAGGAGCTGTTCCTGAGCCGGGTGGAGGCCCTGCGCAAGGAAAAGAACAACATCGTCATCGCGGCCAGCGAGGGCGTGCGCCGCAAGGACGGCACCTTCCTGTGCGATCTGGCGGGCGGCGACGGCGCGGTGGACGCCTTCGGCCACAAGGTCACCCTGTCCGGCACCAGCCGGTATCTGGAGGGCCTGATCCGCCATCATCTGGGCTGCAAGACCCGTGCCATCGAGCTGTCCACCCTGCAGCGGTGTGCCAGCCACCTGACCAGCCGCATCGACGTGAACGAGGCCTACCAGGTGGGCGGCATAGCGGTGCAGGCGGCGCTTCACGGCCAGACCGGCCGCATGAGCGCACTGGTTCGCCGTCAGGACGCCCCCTATGTGGCGGACTGCGAGACCGTGGACGTGCAGGCTGTTGCCAACAAGGAAAAGGCCATTCCCGCCGGGTGGATCACCCCGGACGGCATGCAGGTGACCGGCGCCTTCGAGGCCTACGCCCGGCCCCTGATCCAGGGCGAGCAGATTCCCATTTACGTGGCCGGTGTTCCCCTGCACACCCGCCTGTAAGCGGCCCTGTCATTTTCGATCATTTTGCAAAGCAAAGCACCCCCAGCCGGTTGGCTGAGGGTGCTTTTTGTTTTACAGTTTTCGCAGGGCCACGGTGCTGCCGCCGGGGGTCTTGGTGACCACCAGCTGGTTCTCGATGCGGCTTTTCAGCTCCGGCACATGGCTGATGATGCCCACCATCCGCTGGCCCTGCACAAGGCTGTGCAGGGTGGTAACCGCCTGCTCCAGGCTCTCGGCGTCCAGAGTGCCGAAGCCCTCGTCCACAAACAGCACATCCAGCTCCACACCGCCCGCGTAATTCTGGATCACGTCGGACAGGCCCAGCGCCAGAGCCAGCGCCGCCTGGAAGGTCTCGCCGCCGGACAGGCTGCCCACGCTGCGCACCTTGCCGGTATAGTTGTCCAGCACATCCAGATCCAGCGTGTCCTTGGTCTCGGCGGCGGTCATCTGGTGACATTCCAGCTGGTAGCGTCCGCCGGTCATGGCAAACAGCCGCTGGTTGGCAGCCTCCACCGCGTCGGCAAAATAGGCGGCCAGCACATACTGCTCGAACTGCTGCTTGCCCAGCCCGCCGGAAAGCTTGCCCCCGGCGGTGGCGTCCAGCCGCTCGATCAGCTGCTGGCGCTTCTGGGCCTGCTCCAGCTTTCCGCCCGCAGCGCGCACATCCGCCATGGTCTGCCGGTTGGCCTCCAGCCGCCCGGCAAGCCGGATGCGCTCCCCGTTCAGGGCCGCGCGCCGCTGCTCCTGCTCTGCCATGGCCCGCTCCAGCTCCTGGGGCTGGCAGGCCGGGGCGGGGGCGTTTTGCTGCTGGTCACGCAGCTGCTTGTAAAGAGTCTGCGTCTCTTCGCAGGCCTTTTGCTCCTGTTCCAGCCGCTGGCGCAGAGCGTCAATCTCTTTCTGGGTGTGCAGCGCCTGGCGGAAGGCTTCCTCGCTCATGCCGCTGGCATCCAGCGCCTTGTTCCACTCCTGGGCCGCCTGACGTGCTTCCCCGGCCGCTTTTTGGTCATTGTTCTTTCGCTCGGTTTGCAGGGTGAGGGCGGCGGCCAGTGCCTTCTGGTACTCCTCCAGATTTTTCCGGGTTTCTTCCGCGCTCCGGTCCAGCCGGGCCTTCTCGGCCTGCATGGCGGCCAGGGTCTGCTCGGCCTCGGCGCGGGTGGCCTGGGGCAGGTCTGCCTGCAGCTCCTCCGCCTGACGCCGGGCCGTATCCTGCCGGGCGGCAGCCTGCGCCGCCTGGGCCTGCAATTCGCTGCGCTTCTGGCGGGTCTGGTCCAGCTGTCTGCGGTCCTCCGCCAGCTGGTTCACCGCCGCACTGGCGGCCTCCACCTTGGCCTGACACTCCGCTTTTGCCGCTTCGGCCTGCCGGAGCAGTTGGTCCAGCCGCTCGTCCCAGTCCAGCAGCAGACGGGAAAGAGTTTTTGCATCCTCTTCCGGGGGCAGCTTCTGCTCCAGCTCAGCCAGCACCTGGCGGGCCTGCCGGATGTACTGCTCCCGGGCACTGCCCGCCTGAGCGGTAAGGGTGCTGCTGGTCTGGAGTGCATCGTTATAGGCGGTGCGGGCCGTTTCCATGACAGCGGCCAGTGCCTCCAGCTCTTCCTTATTGGGCGCGCCGGTCACGCCCCGGGCCGGGCTGGGATGGTGCACGCTGCCGCACACCGGGCAGGGCTGGCCGGGGGTCAGGTCCTTTGCCAGCAGCCCCGCCTGGTCCCGGCGGAACAGCTGGTCCGCGCTCATGTAGGCCTGCTGGGCCTTGTCCAGCTCGTTGCTCGCCTGCTCCAGCGTCTGGCGGGCGGCCTGCTCGCTCTTTTGCAGCTTCACCAGCTCCCGCATCCGGCTGCGAACCTCCGCCATTTTCTCCTTGGCCCCGCTCCAGCGGTTGAGCTCCTGTTCCACTGCCTGGGCGGCAGTAAGGGCAGCGGCCAGGCCATCCGCCAGCGTCTGGGTCTGTTCCAGGGCGGCGGCCTGCTGCTCTTCCAGCTTGCGGGCCCGCTCCTCCTCCTGTTTCAGCCGGTCCAGCTCCCGGGCGCAGGCCTGCTGCTGTGCCTTCGCCGCATCCAGCTTGTCATATTGCTTCAGCGCCTCTGCCTGGCGTTCCAGTGCCACCGCCAGCCGGGCGGTGGCCTGCTGGTCCTGCGCCAGCTGCTCCCGGGCCTGCTCCCACCGGGGAGCCTGGGCGTTCAGCCCTTCCAGCTGCGCCTGTGCTTCGGCGCGCAGCCGGGCAGCCTGCTCCGCTGACTGGCGGGCCTTTTCGCTGCTCTCCCACACCGGGGCCAGCCGGGCAGCCACCTCCCACCGGCCCAGCCGGGCAAGGTCCTCCGCCCGCCGGGGTGCTTCGCTCTGCTGCTGTGCCAGCTGCTGCTCCAGCCAGGCCAGCTGCTCGGCCCGCTGCCCGGCCTCCCGGGCGCTCTGCACCAGTGCGGCGCTTTGCTTGATGCTCTCGTCCAGCGCGCTGATTTTCTCCTCCAGTGCGGCCAGGTTCTCCCGGTCCGCCTGGCAGAGCGCCTCCGCCAGCTCCAGCACCCGGCCGCTGCGCCAGACGCAGCCTGCATCCGCCAGCAGCTGGGCCAGCTCCCGGGCCTGGGGCAGGGCCTCGGCCTCTTCTCTCTCGGGCAGGCGCAGGCCCGCCAGATACTGGCGCAGGGAGTCCACCTGCTTTTCCGTCTCGGCCCGGCTGGCCGAGGCCAGCTCTTTCAGCCGCTGCTGCAGCTGCTGGCAGCGCTCGGTGGCGAACACCTGCCGCAGAATGGCGCTGCGGTCCCGGCCGGATTTGTTCAGCAGCTCGGCAAACTGGTTCTGGGCGATCATGGCGATCTGGCGGAACTGGTCCACCTGGATGCCCAACAGCTCTTCCACCGCCGCATCCACGCTCTCCTTGCCCTCGGCCACCGGGACGGGGCTCTCCCCCTCCAGCCGCTCCAGCAGGGCGGTGGCGGGCACCTCGGTGGTACCCTCGCCCCGCTTTTTGCGGCGGGTCTGGGCGGGTCGCCGGGTGATGCGCCACCGCTCTCCCCGGTGCAGGAACACCAGCTGGGCGCTGGTCTCCAGGGTATCGTCCGCATAGTCGCTGCGGATCATCTTCTCGCTGCGCACCCGGCCGGTGAGCTTGCCGAAGAGCGCATAGCACACCCCGTCAAACAGGGTGGTCTTGCCCGCGCCGGTGTCGCCGGTGATCAGAAACAAACCGCCCGCGCCCGCGGCCTCAAAATCCACGGTCTGGCTGCCCGCGTAGGCGCCGAAGGCGGTCAGGGTCAGGGTCAAGGGTCTCATGCTTCCACCTCCCGGCAAATGGGCTCCAGCACCGCCCGCTCCTCCTCACTGAGGGGCTGGCCGTGCACGGTCCGGTAAAAATCTGCGAACTGGTCCAAAAGGCCCGCCCGCTGCAGCTGCCGCGCCCGCAGCTGGGCCTCGCTGCGCCCGGTGGGGATCTGGGGCGCAAGCTCCAGCTTGACCAGGTTCGGGTAAACGCTGCGCATCCGGGCGGCCGCATTGGGCGGGATCTGCCGGTCGGTGAGTACCGCATGGACAAAATCGGCGCATCCCGGCTCGGCGCTGTCGATCAGCTCCTCCAACGGGCCTTGCACCCGGCGCAGCGGCCGCAGCGGCGCAAAGGGCAGCGGCTGCCAGCGCACATCCCCCTTTTCGCCCAGCTCCACCAGCACCGCCGCCTTGCGGTGGCGCACCTCGCTCACCGAATAGGCCAGCGGCGAACCGCAATAGCGGATGTGCTCCGCGCCCACCTGCTGGGGACCGTGGATGTGCCCCAGGGCCACATAGTCAAAGCCCTCGAACACCACCGCGTCCACATTGTCCAGCGTGCCCAGGTTCAGCGTCTCGGAGTCGCAGGTCTCGGGACTTCTGCCCCCGCTGGTCACAAACTGGTGGGCCATGATCAGATTGCGGGCGGAAAAATCCGGCCCGGCAGCCCGGATCAGGGCGGCCACCGCCTCGGTGTAGCTCTCGATGGTCTCCTGCGGCAGGGCGGCCCGCACCTGGCTGGGCCGGATAAAGGGCAGCGCCCACAGATGCACCGGGCCGAAGGCATCCTCCAGCAGGTAGTGCTCCAGCCCGCCGGAAAACACCGCCGCCAGATGCACCCCGCCCGCGGCCAGCAGCTGGCTGCCGAAGCCCAGCCGGTCGGCGCTGTCGTGGTTGCCGCTGATCAGATACACCGGAATCTTCGCCCGGCACAGTCCGGTGAGGAATTCATCCAGCAGCGCCACCGCGCCCACGGTGGGCACGCTGCGGTCGTACACATCGCCCGCCACCAGCACACCGTCCACCCCGTGCTCGGTTGCCATGGCAAGGCACTGGTTCAGGATGTGCCGCTGGTCCTCGTAAAGATCCACCTCACAGAGCCTGCGCCCCAGATGCAGATCAGATAAATGCAGAAATTTCATGCTTTGTTGCCTTTCTTTGGTACCGCGTTTCGGGTCTTACCCTTGGGCAATGCCGCACAATTCACGCCCAAGGGCTCAGGCGGCGCACTTCACCACCTGGAATTATGCGGTATTCCCTTTGATTATACCAAAGCCTTCGCCCACTTGAAAGCCCCGCCGCCCTGTGCTACCATAGGGGCAAACCCAAACGGAAAGGCGGGAACAGAAGATGGAACTGCGCTTGGAAGCCCCCCGGCCCGAGCACCGGCAGCTGGTGGAAACCTACCGGCGGGAATTTTTGAACAGCGGCGACTCCATCGACGGCTCGGCCGGGCTTGCCTGGTGCAGCGGCTTCGATGATTGGATGGCTCTGCTGGCCGACAATTCCCACGACGAGACCGCCCGTCCGGGCTGCGTGGCCACCAGCGTGTTCCTGGCCTTTGACGGAGAGCAGCTGGTGGGCATGGTGGACATCCGCCACCGGCTGAATGACTACCTGCGCCGCTACTGCGGCCACATCGGCTACAGCGTGCGCCCGGCCTTTCGCCGCCGGGGCTATGCCACCGCCATGCTCACCCTGGCTCTGGAGGAATGCCGCCGCCTGGGGCTTTCCCAGGTGATGCTTACCTGCGAGAAAACCAACGTGGCCTCCGCCCGCACCATGCTCCACTGCGGGGCGGTGCTGCAGGATGAGCTGCTCATGGGGAGCATGACCATTCAGCGATACTGGATTGAGCTGTGACCAATTGCATTTTTCATAACCGCGCCGCCGCCTTCTCTCCACTCGGGGTAAGGTGGCGGCGCATATTTTTGTCCTTAAACCATTGTTTCTCAAAAACGTAGAATATTTTTTAGTTAATTTGTTCAAATGCCCATTGTCGCTCCCTGTAAAAAGCGTTATAATAGTATCAAAATTTCATCGCAAACGCGGCCCTGCGGGCCACGGGCCGGGCTGGTTTTTGGCCCGGCCTTCGCCCTTTGCTGCGGGAAAGGAGCTCTTAGCATGAATGCCACCAACGAACTGCTGCGGGCAATTTTAAAGATGGACGAGGAGGAACGGCTGCGCACTCAGGCCACCGAGGAATACCGGCGCGGCGCCCAGACCCGCCTGACCGAGGCAGCCCGCAACCAGGAGGCCGAGATCATGGCCGCCATGCGCACCCGGGTGGACGCCTTTTCCGCCAGGGAGCAGGCCCGGGCCGACGAACGCCTGGCCAAGCTGGAGGCAGGCAAGCAGCAGGCCCTCAGCCGGATGGAGCAGCTCCGGGCGGACAAACGGGAGGAATGGGTGAAGACCATCACCGACCGGGTGCTGGGGCGGGAGGCGTAAGCCATGGGCAACACGCAGGCCTCCAATGCCATTCTGGCCAAAAGCCGCGCGCTTTACGGCCGCCGCCTCACCGGGCAGGACTATCAGCAGCTGATGAACTGCCGGGACCTGCCGGAGGTGATCACCTATTTAAAAAGCCGCACCGCCTATGCCCGCGCGCTGGAGGGCGCGGACCCCACCCGGGTACGCCGGGCGGAGCTGGAGGTCCGGCTGCGGCAGAATCTGTTCGATCAGTACGCGGCCCTGTGCCGGTACGAGATGAACATCGGCCACGATTTTTACCGCTACTTTATTTTAAAGGCGGAGGTCCGGGCGCTTGCCAACCGGCTGCAGGAGCTGGCCGCCCCTGGCAGCGAGACGCTGCGGCTGTATCAGATGCCGGAGTTTATCCGCCGCCATTCCAAGCTGGACGCCGCTGCCCTGGCCTCCGCCCGCGATCTTGCCAGCCTGACCGCCGTGGTGGAGGGCACCGTCTACCATCCCATCCTCATGAGCTTCTGTGAAAAGGCAGGCTTTGTGCTGGATAAGGACGGCGTTTTGCAGGTACAGGCCGCGCTGGACCAGCTGATCTACAACACCATGGAGGAGCTGGTGGCCAAAAAGCTGCACGGCGCCGCCAAAAAGGACATGGACTACCTGCTGCGCCGCAAGAGCGACCTGGCGGCCATCGTCTACATGTACCGGCTCAAGCAGATGACCGGCGCCGACCGGGCGTATCTGTTGCCCCGGCTGGCGGTGGGCTACAGCAACATGAGCCAGAAGCAGCTGCTTTACCTGATGGACGCGGCGGACTGCGAGGACTTTGTGCACCGGCTGGCCCGCACCCCTTATGCACGGGAGTTCTTCGGCTCCTCCTTCACCCGCGTGGAGGACGCGGTGCAGCGGCTGGATTACCGCTGGCATCTGAAAAAGCTGCGCTTTTCCACCGACCCCAGCGTGGTGCTGTTCTGCTACATCTTTTTGGCGGAAAACGAGCTGACCAACCTGACCCACATCATCGAGGGTGTCCGCTACCACCTGCCGCCGGAAAAGATCGCCCCCCTGCTGGTGGGCGTGGGCGACTGAAGGGAGGTGCCGAGCGATGTTATTTGAACCAAAAATGCAGCTGGTCTGGGTGAACGGACCCATCGGCCGGCTGACGGATTTTCTCGAGCGCTGCTGCCTGGACCAGGGCACGGTGCATCCCGCCCGGGCGCTGGACAACATGAATCCGGCGGCGGGCTACGCCGCACCGGAAACCAGCGGCGAATGGGCCGCCCTGGTGGCCCGGCTGGAGGCGGATGCCGGGGACGATTCCCTGCCCCTGACCCACCCCTGCGAGGAATTCTCGCCCCGGCAGCGCCAATTGCTGGAGGAGCTGGAGCACCAGCTGGCCGAGAGCGACGCGGATCTGAAGCTGTTGAACGACCAGCTCACCCTCTGCCGCACCGGCAGCGAACAATTCAACCAGTTTTCCGGGCTGGAGGTGCCGGTGGACCAGCTGGAGCAATGCCGCTTCGTGCAGGTGCGCTTCGGCTGCATGCCCCAGCGGGGGCTGGAGATGCTGCAGCGGGATTATTCCAAGGACTGCCTGCTGTTTTTGCCCTGCGGTCAGAACGAGCAGGGCTGCTGGGGCGTCTGCCTGACCCCCATGGTGGAGGCCGCCCGCATGGACGGCGTTCTGGCCGAGCTGCGGTTCGAGCCGGTGCACCTGCCGGGTGCGGCGGGCACGCCCGCTCAGATCGTGGAAAATCTTGGCCGGAACATCCGGCTGCTGGAGGCTGAAAAAGCCGCCGCGCTGGACCACCGGACCGCTTTGTGGCAGCAGGCAAAGCCATGGGCCGCTCCCCTTTACGCCCTGGCCTGCCGAAGGGCCCGCGTGGAGGAGCTGCGCCGGTGCGCTGCGGTGCGCGGCGAGCGATTCTTTTACTGCGTATGGCTGCGCCAGCCGGATCTGGCGGCTTTTGAGGCCGCCTGCCGGGGACTGGGCCAGCTGAATCTGCTGCCGGACCGGGTGCTGGCCCGCCGGGCCTGGGAGCAGGAAACAGGAAGAAGCGAACGAAAGTGAGATGAGAACACCTTGGCCATTGAAAAAATGAAGCTGGTTCGGGTGGACGGGCTGCTGCCTCAGCTGGACGAGCTGATCGCAGCCTGCTGCCTGAACGGCGATTTTCACCCGGAGCCCGCGGTGCAGCACATGTCCGGCTCGCTGGGCTATGTGACCCTCAGCGAGGACAACCCCTACGCCCCGGACGTGCAGCAGATGGAGGAGCTGTTCCGGCTGGCCGGGCAGACCGAGCTGCCCGCCGTCACCGGCAAGCCCCGCCACATCCGGGACGAGGAATTCGAGCTGGTACATCAGGTGGCCCGGCAGCTGCAGGACCTGGCCGCCGAGCGGGATGCACTGGTGGAGGAGAAAAGCAAGCTGGCCCAGCAGCGGGACCAGTTCGCCCACTTCTCCGGGCTGGACGTACCGCTGGAGGACATTCTGGGCTGTGAGTATATCAAAATTCGGTTCGGTTTTCTGCCCAAGGCCAGCTACGCCCGCATGACGGTGGCCTACGCCGAGAACCCCCACGTACTCTTCGTCACCTGCGGCGAGGAGGCCGCCGGGTACTGGGGCCTGTATTTCACCCCCCGGGAGACCGCTGACGAGATCGACGGCATCTTCTCCACCCTGTTCTTCGAGCGGCTGCATCTGCCCGCCGCCACCGGCACCCCGGCACAGATCGTGAGCCAGCTGGACGCCCAGATGGCCGAGCTGGACAAAAAGCTGGAGGACGTGGCCCGGCGCACCGCCGATTACTGGGCCCAGGAGGAAAAGCCCCTGGCGGATATCTACCGCCAGCTGAAATGGCACCAGAGCGTATTTGATATGCGCCACTACGCCGCCTGCCGCGACAATTACTTCTTCTTCGTGGGCTGGGTGCCCGCCGACAAGGCCCCGGAATTCGAGAAGAAGGCAAAGGCCATCCCCCACATGCGGGTCACGGTGAGCGATCCGGGCGAGGTGGAGGAATCCACGCCGCCCACCCTGCTCAAAAACCCCTGGTTCGTGCGGCCCTTCGAGATGTTCGTGGACATGTACGGCCTGCCCAGCTACGGCGAGATGGACATCACCGCCTTTGTGGCCATCACCTTCACGGTGCTGTTCGGCATCATGTTCGGCGACCTGGGCCAGGGCGCGGTGCTGGCCATCGGCGGCTTCGCACTGTGGAAGTGGAAAAAGATCGGTCTGGCCCGGCTGGTGGTGCCCTGCGGCATCTCCAGCATGGTGTTCGGCTTTTTGTTCGGCTCTGTCTTCGGCTTCGAGGAGGCGCTGAACCCGGTGTATGAGGCCCTCGGCTGGAGCGGAAAGCCCATCAGCTGGTGGCCCGGCGCTCCCCATTCGGTGCTGGACACCGCCGCCATCAACCCCATTCTGATCTGTGCCATCTTCATCGGCGTGGCCATGGTCTTCCTGGCCATGCTGCTGCACGTATATGCGGCGGTGCGCAAAAAGCACTGGGGCGAGGCCATCTTCTCCAACAACGGCCTGGTGGGCATGCTGGTGTACGCCGCCGGTGTTTCGCTGGTGAGCGGCTTCATGAAGGGCCCCGTCTTCCTGCCGGGCAGCGTGGCGCTGGTCATCCTGGTGGCAGGCCTTGTGGTGCTCTTCTTCCAGGAGGTGCTCATCGGTCTGGTGGACCATCATCCCCACTGGAAGCCGGACAGCTGGGCCGACTACTGCATGCAGAATGTGTTTGAACTGCTGGAATACGTGCTGAGCTATTTCAGCAACACGGTATCCTTCCTGCGCGTGGGCGCCTTCGTCTTCGTGCACGCGGCCATGATGATGGCCATCTTCAGCCTGGCGGGCGACCCGCCCAACATGATCGTGGTGGTGCTGGGCAACGCCCTCATCATCGCACTGGAGGGCCTGCTCTCCGGCATTCAGGGCCTGCGCCTTGAATTTTACGAAATGTTCAGCCGCTGCTACGAGGGCGGCGGCCACCCCTTCCGGGGCGTGGACCTGACCAAGAAGGCGCAGCAGGGCTGATTGCCTGCCGCCTTTGAGATAGTTATTTGGAGGTAATGATCTATGAATCCCGTAATCACCGCTCTGCTCGTTCTGCTGCCCCTGGCCCTGATCATGGGCTGCGCCGCTTATCTGGCCAAACGCTCTGCCACCGGCATGCCGGTCAAGCGCACCCTGGCCCTCAACCTGAGCTGTTTTCTGGTCGTTCTGCTGATCGCCGGCTGCTTCGCCTTCGCGGTCAGCGCTGAGGACGCCGCCACCACCACCGCCGTGATGACCGCCGCCGAGAAGGCCGCCAGCAACGAGAGCATGGGCCTTGGCCTGCTGGCTGCCGCGCTGGTTACCGGTCTGGCCGGCATCGGCGGCGGCCTGTCCGTTGCCGCCGGCGCTCCTGCCGCCATCGCCGCCGCCAGCGAGGACCCCAAGAGCTTCGGTAAGAGCCTGATCTTCGTTGCTCTGGGCGAGTCCATCGCGCTGTACGGCGTGGTTATCTCCATTCTGATCCTGAACAAGCTGGTCTGACCCGGCGGTTTGATAACCCGAAGGGAGGGCAGACCATGCGGTTTTACCTGATCAGCGACAATACCGATACCCAGACCGGCATGCGGCTGGCGGGCATCGAGGGCGTGGTGGCCCACCAGGCCGACGAGGTGACCGCCGCCCTGGACTACGCCCTGGCTCAGCCGGACGTGGGCATGATTCTGGTGACGGAAAAGATTGCCGACGATTTCGAGGCCATCGTGAACGAGGCAAAGCAAGCCCCGGACGCCCCGCTGATTCTTGCCATTCCGGACCGGCACGGCTCGGCCCTGGGCAAGGATCGCATCACCCGCTATGTGCGGGAGGCCATCGGCGTGAAGATTTGACCCGAGGGCCGTAAACCAACCAAAAGAGGTGTAAGCCATGATCGACGAAAACGAGCGGGCCGCGCAGTTTCTGCAGGCCATCCAGCGGGACGCCGAGCACCGGCGCAGCGAGATCGTGAAGGCCATCGACGCCGAGACCGCTGCTGAGCTGGAAAAGAAGCGGACCGAAGCGGAGAAAAAGGCCGCCCGTATGGAGGAATACGAAACCCAGCGCGCCACCGAAAACGCCAACCGGCTGCTTTCGCAGAGCGTGCTGGACGCCGGGGCGGAGCTTGCCCGCCGCCGGGGCCAGATCGCGGACGAGGTGTTCTCGGCCTGCGAAAAAGAGATCGAAGCCTTCGTGAGCAGCCCGGACTACGGGCCGTTTCTGAAGCAGAACGCCGCCGGGCTGCTGACACTGCTGCGGTGCGACACCGCCCAGTTCTTTGCCCGGCCCCAGGACCTGGAGCTGGCCCGGCAGAACCTGCCCGCCGGCTGCACCGTGGAGGCGGACGGTACCATCCGTCTGGGCGGGCTGCGCGCCCGCGCGGGCAGCACCGAGGCGGACGACACGCTGGACATGCGCATGGAGAACCAGAAGGACTGGTTCCTGCGTTCCTGCGGCATGTCCATCGCGCTGGAACAGTTGTGAGGTGAAGGGAATTGGCAGAAAATCGCATCTATAGCATCAACGGCCCGGTTGTGACCGTGCGGGGCAAAACCGGGTTTTCCATGATGGAGATGGTGTATGTGGGCGAGGCCCGGCTGGTGGGCGAGGTGATCCGCCTGAGCGAGGACGCCGCCACCATCCAGGTATACGAGGAGACCGGCGGCCTTGCCCCCGGCGAGCCGGTGTATTCCACCGGCGGCGCGCTGGCCGTGACCCTTGGCCCCGGCATCCTGCGCAACATCTACGACGGCATCCAGCGCCCGCTGCCCGCTCTGGAAGAGCTGAGCGGGGCCTTCATCGGCCGCGGCTGCTCCGCCCCCGCGCTGGACGAGACCGCCCGCTGGGACGTGACGGTGCTGGCAAAGCCCGGCGACCGGCTCACCCCCGGCCAGATCTACGCTACCTGCCCCGAGACCCCCGCCATTGAGCACCGGTGCATGGTGCCGCCCAATGTGTCCGGCACCGTGACCTGGGTGGCCGAAAACGGCAGCTACACCGTGAACGACACGGTGGTAAAGCTCACCGACGACCGGGGCAACGAGCGGGTGCTGACCCTGTGCCAGAAATGGCCCATCCGAATCCCCCGCCCTGTCTCTCGCCGGATGCCCGCCCAGCGGCCGCTGATTACCGGCATGCGGGTGGTGGACACCATGTTCCCCATCGCCAAGGGCGGCGCGGCGGCCATCCCCGGCGGCTTCGGCACCGGCAAGACCATGACCCAGCACCAGCTGGCCAAATGGTGTGACGCGGACATCATCATCTACGTGGGCTGCGGCGAACGCGGCAACGAGATGACCCAGGCGCTGACCGAGTTCAGCGAGCTGATCGACCCCAAGACCGGCCGCCCGCTGACCGACCGCACCGTACTGATCGCCAACACCTCCAACATGCCGGTGGCCGCCCGCGAGGCATCCATCTACACCGGCATCACCCTGGCGGAATACTACCGGGACATGGGCTACCATGCCGCCATGATGGCCGACTCCACCTCCCGCTGGGCCGAGGCTCTGCGCGAAATCAGCGGCCGTCTGGAGGAGATGCCCGCTGACGAGGGCTACCCCGCCTACCTGCCCAGCCGTCTGGCCCAGTTCTACGAGCGCGCAGGCTATGCCCAGGCGCTGTGCGGCCAGGAGGGCTCTGTTACCGTAATTGGCGCGGTCAGCCCCCAGGGCTCCGACTTCTCGGAGCCGGTGACCCAGAACACCAAGCGGTTCACCCGCTGCTTCTGGGCGCTGGACAAGGCGCTGGCCTACGCCCGCCACTACCCTGCCATCAACTGGAACACCAGCTACAGCGAGTATCTGGGGGATCTGTCCCCCTGGTACTACGACAACGTGGGCCCGGACTTCATGCAGTGCCGCGAGCGCATTGCCGGTCTGCTGCTGCAGGAGACCAGCCTGATGGAGATCGTGAAGCTGATCGGCTCCGACGTGCTGCCGGACGACCAGAAGCTGATCATCGAGATCGCCCGCGTCATCCGCGTGGGCTTTTTGCAGCAGAACTTCTTCCACGACCAGGACACCTATGTGAGCCTGGAAAAGCAGCTGAAAATGATGCGGGTGATCCTGCATCTGTACGAAAAGAGCCAGGTGCTGGTGGCAAAGCAGGTGCCCATGAGCCGGGTGCTGCGCACCGGCCTGTTCGACAAGCTGGTCAAGATGAAGTACGACATCCCCAACGACCACCTGGAGCTTTTCGACGATTATACCGCCGAGATCGAGCAGAAGATCGGCGAACTCATGCGCCCGTGACCGGCGCCGGAAAGGAGAGATTTGTACCATGCTCTTAGAGTATGTTGGCCTCAGCCAGATCAACGGCTCGCTGGTGATTCTGGATGGGGTGAAAAACGCCAGCTACGACGAGATGGTGGTGCTGCGCCTTGACGACGGCAGCCAGCGCATCGGCCGCATCGTGATGATCGAGGGCGAAAAATGCGTGATTCAGGTGTTCGAGGGAACCACCGGCTTCTCGCTGAGCAACACCCGCACCACCCTGACCGGCCATCCCATGCAGGTGGACCTGAGCCCGGAGCTGCTGGGCCGCACGCTGGACGGTCTGGGCCGCCCCATCGACGGTCTGGGCGCCATCTACCCGGAATGCCGCCGGGACGTGAACGGCGCGCCCATCAACCCGGTGAGCCGGGTCTATCCCCGCAACTACATCTGCACCGGCATTTCCGCCATTGACGCGCTGACCACCCTGATCCGCGGCCAGAAGCTGCCCATCTTTTCCGGGTCCGGCATGCGCCACAACGAGCTGGCTGTGCAGATCGTAAAGCAGGCAAACGTATCCGACGGCGAGGATTTCGCCATCGTGTTCGCGGCCATGGGCGTGAAGAACGACGTGGCGGATTATTTCAAGAGCTCCTTCGAGGCCGCCAACGTGATGGACCGGGTAGTCATGCTGCTGAATCTGGCGGGCGACCCCATCGTGGAACGTATCATCACCCCCAAGGCGGCGCTTACCATCGCGGAGTATCTGGCCTTTGATCTGGGCAAGAACATTCTGGTCATCCTCACCGACATGACCAGCTACTGTGAGGCTCTGCGGGAGTTCTCCTCCTCCAAGGGCGAGATTCCCGGCCGTAAGGGATACCCCGGCTACCTGTATTCCGACCTGGCCAGCCTGTACGAGCGGGCGGGCATCGTGAAGGGCAAGAAGGGTTCCGTGACCCAGATCCCCATTCTGACCATGCCCAACGACGACATTACCCATCCCATTCCGGACCTGACCGGATACATCACCGAGGGCCAGATCGTGCTGGACCGCAATCTGGACGCCACCGGCGTGTATCCGCCCATCAGCGTGCTGCCCAGCCTGTCCCGTCTGATGAAGGACGGCATCGGCAAGGGCTACACCCGCGAGGACCACAACCCGCTGGCCAACCAGCTGTTCGCCACCTATGCCCGGGTGCAGGACGCGAAGGCTCTGGCCAGTGTCATCGGTGAGGAAGAGCTTTCGCCCAGCGACAAGCGGGTGATGGAATTCGGCCGCGCCTTTGAGGAAAAATTCGTTGGCCAGGGCAACACCAGCCGGACCATTGAGGAGACGCTGGATCTTGGCTGGGAGCTGCTGAGCATGCTGCCCAAGGAGGAGCTGGACCGTGTGGACCAGGTATTGCTGGACCACTACTACAAGCCCAAAACCGACCCGAAGCAGCGGGAGCTGGGCCTGCGCCGGGCCTTCCATGACGACGCCGAGTAACCGGGCAGATAGACCCAGAAAGGAGGCCTTGTTTTGGCGCAGCAGATATTCCCCACAAAAAGCAACCTGATGGCGCAGCAGAAAAGCCTTGCGCTGGCCAGCCAGGGCTACGAGCTGATGGACCGAAAGCGCAACATTCTGGTGCGCGAGATGATGCAGCTCATCGACCGGGCCGCCGCCATTCAGGATCAGATCGCCGCGGCTTATGCGGAGGCCTATGCTGCTCTGCAGCTGGCCAATGTGACCCTGGGCGTGGTATCGGGCTTTGCTCACACGGTGCCGGTGGAAAACGGTCTTTCGCTAGACTGGCGCAGCGTGATGGGCGTGGAGCTGCCCATGGTGAAGCTGGAGGAGACCGCGCCCCAGAGCCTGTATTACGGCTTAGGCGGGACCAACAGTCAGCTGGACGAGGCATACCGCAAGTTCTGCCAGGTGAAGAGGCTCACGGTGGAGCTGGCCGAGGTGGAGAGCAGCGTATACCGTCTGGCACAGGCCATTCAGAAGACCCAGAAGCGGGCCAACGCTCTGAGCAACATCATGATCCCGCAGTTCAATTCCAACATCAAGTACATCACCGAAGTGCTGGAAGAAAAAGAACGGGAAGATTTCTCCCGCCTCAAAGTTATCAAATCTTCTTTTTGACGGACTCGATCGGTAACGGGGTGCGGTACGTTTACGTGTACGCACCGGATTTTCCTCAGCAACGTACGCTAACCCCCATAGGGCGTCCCCGACCATTGACAGAATGCAGTACCCGATATATGCCGGGTATTCTTCAGCGAAATACTCCAGCTGGCTTTTGGCGGACTCTCCCGGTTCTTGGCCTGGTTCCAAGGGTTTGAAACAAAATCCCTTTCTTCCCCGCCAGGATTGCAATCCAGTTCGTTGAATTAAAATCAAAAATTACTTCGAGTGTTTAAAATTCGCACATTGCACCTCGCCCTCTGGGGCGGGGTGCTTCTTTGTGTGTGTATATCTTCTTGGATATCTTATTGGGTATCTTATATTGCTCTTCCGGTTTCGTCACTTTCAAGTGCTGCATCCGGCGCATGGAAGGATCGAAACTGACGTTTCCATCTTTCAAATCTGTAACATGGAAGTGACGCATCGGGCACAGGGATTTCGGCATGGAACGCATGGTTGTTTTCCTCCTTTGGTTCTGTTGAAATTTCCGGGAACAAACGGACAGAAAAAAACGGCGGCGCATGGCAAAATAAAAGCCATACGCCGTCGGTTTTTTATTTGTTCCAGTTTATATGATAGCACAGGCGGAACCGGGCTTGCCAAGGGTCAAAACAAAGGTTTATCCGGGCTTTTCAACGAAAATCCGGGTAAATCTACACTTCAATAAGCCTGCCCTGGTCGAGTCCGTTAATGGGTGTTTGCGTATTTTGCTGAGGAAACCCCGGTGCGTACACGTAAACGTATCGCACCCCGCTAACGTTCGAGTCCGCTAAAAAATCGTTAAAAAAACCAAGAGGGGAGCCAGCGGGCAGAGATGATCCAGGTTTCAGATACCGGGATACCGGTCACCGCCGGGTAGAACCAGAGGAACACCACTGCCGCCGCAACCAGAACACCCAGGGCGATTCTACGCGCAAGCTGCGGCCGGTCATGATCCAGCTTGGACAGCATCAGGACAAGCCCCGCCACCGCAAACCACAGGCTGGGGAAATAATGATACAGGAAGGTGCACCGGGTCACCAGCACCCAGGGCAGCAGCTGCGCCAGATACAGCACCAGCACGCTTCCCTGCGCCCGGCAGGCCCGTCCGCTGATCTGCCGCCAGACCAGCACACACAGCCCGGCCAGCGCCGCCCACCATACGATGGGATTGCCCATGCCCGCAATGGTCCCTCGCATCTCCGCAGGCAGCCCGCTGGCGGAATAATACCATACAGGGCGTAATAACAAAGGCCAGGTATACCAGTTGGATTCGTACGGATGGGTGCTCTTGAGCTGGCTGTGGTAGTTGAACATGGTCAGCTGGCACTGCCACCACTCGCCCAGGCTGAAGCCGCCTTCCCGCCACCAGTAGGGCAGATAGGCCGCGATGTAGATGATCAGCGGAACCAGCACGAAGAAGAGCACGCCGCCCACCAGGGCCACGGCCAGCTCCCGGCCGAAGTTCGGCTTCTTCTGCCGCCAGCGGGCCCACAGCACACCGAAATACAGCACCGCCAGCCCGGCCCCGGCGTAAATACCGGTCCACTTGCTGGCCGCGCCCAGGCCAAAGGCAACTCCTGCCAGAGCCATGGGCAGGATGCTCTTGTCCACACCTCTGGTCAGCACGCTCTGGCAGTACCAGAGCATGAAATAAGCCCCCAGCAGGATAAAGAAAGTGCCGTAGATGTCGATGGTGGCAATCCGGCTCTGGGCATAGCGCATCAGGTCCAGCCCGGCCAGAAGGGCCGCAAAGCCCGCCCACCGGGGCGACCGGGTGAGCCGCCGCACAAAGAGATACAGCACCGGCACCAGAGCGATGCCGAACAGCGCCCCCGCCACGCGCCAGCCGAAGCCGGTCATGCCGAACACCGCAATGCCCAGCATGATGAACACCTTGCCCAGCGGCGGGTGGGTGGTCTCGTACACCGGCATGCCGTGCAGATGCTCGTAGGCGGTGCGGCCGTGATAGATCTCATCAAAATACATGCTGTTTTTGTAGCTGATGGTATCCGGCACCTGGGCCTGCTCGTCGAACAGTGCCCCGCTCTCGCCGATCACGGTTAAGCACTCGCCCGCATCGTTCTTGAAGGCCAGCTCCATCACGCTGGCATCGGTGAGGGTAATGGTATAAGTCTCGTTCGCGGTGACCGGCAGGGACAGCCAGTGGAACACGTTGCCGTAGTCCAGCGTCTGGTTCACCAGCTCGGTGCCTCGGCTGTCGGTCACGGTGAGCTGGCCGTTCCAGTTGATCTCCGGGTAAATCCACAGGCTGGAGGCCTCGCCCTCCACCTGCACGGTGTAGGTCCTGGTCCCCTGCACCACCTCCGGGTTCTGAGGCGCGGTGAAGTCGCCCAGGTTGGTCAGACTCACCACACCCACCAGAAGGGTGCCCGCCAGCAGCCAGAGCAGCTCCGGCCGGGTCCAGCGGGGCTGGGGTGCAGGCGCGGTGATGGCAGGCTCCGGGGAGGGCTGCAGCGCACAAATCTTCCCGCCACGGCACAGCCGCAGGCAGGCCAGCCAGACCATCACGGTGCCAACCAGATTAGCCAGACTCACCACTGCAATCATCACCCGGGCGGTGTCGCTGGTGAGGAACTGATCCTCGGTGCCGTTGGAGGCCAGAACCAGCGCCAGATTCAGCAGGGTGGACATGCTCAGCACCGCCGTGCCCGCCAGCAGCTTGCGGTCCGCCCAGCGGGCCACCGCCGCCAGCAGCAGCGCCAGCGCCGGAATCAGGTACCGCTCGTGCATCCGGTGACTCAAACAGAAGATGGCCGCACCGTAAAAGCCCGCCAGCAGCATGGGGCAGAACCGGCCGCTGCGCACGCTCGCCCAGACCAGATACAGCATGGCGGCGGTGGCGATCAGGATGCCCACAGTGCCCAGCATTTGCCAGGTAATGGGCGTGCCGAATATGCCATCGGTCTGCATGGTCCAGTTGCCGCCCAGCAGGGTGATCAGGTTAAAGCCGTTCACGCTGGCATAGGGGTAGCTGGATACGGTGCCGGTGTACTTTTCCACCAGCCAGTCCATGGGCTGATCGCCCCAGAAGGGCAGCGCAAAGGCCAGCACCACTGCCACGGACAGAACCGCCCCCAGTGCCGCGCGACCCACTGCCCTGCCCCGCTCAGCCGCCGGGCCGGTGAACAGGGGCAGCGCAAAGCAGACAGCCAGCACCGGCCCGAACAACAGGGCCTGGGGCTTCATAGCAAGCGCCAAACCGTAAAGCAATGCAGAAGGCAGGTATTTTTTCCGGCTCAGCAGCCAGAACACCCCCACCAGGCAGAGGGCGGGTACGCTGTCCACCTGCTTCCAGACGGCGGCATCATACAAAAAGGCCGGGCAGAAGGCGACGAGCGCCGCAATGAGCATGGCCCGCTTTTCGTTCAGATGGGTGCGGGCGATGTGCCAGACGAGGGCGGTGAGGCCCACATCGCACAGGATGGGCACGCTGCTGAGCAGCAGCACAAAGCCCTTGCCGCTCACATTCATGCCCAGCAGCTTGCCCAGGCTGCCCAGCACCCAGAGCACCAGCATGTAGCCGGGGGGATAATCCGCAAAGTAATCCGGGGAATAGAACTGGCCCGGACCCAGGTCCGCCAGGCGCTGGGCCCAGGCGGTGAAGCAGGCCACGTCGGTGGAATAGCCCTCGGTGACCAGGGTCAGCCCGATGCGCAGCACAGCGGCGCAGACCAGCAGCACCAGTAGGCCGGCAGGCAGGCGCCGGGCATTCCGGCGGGCATATGATTTGGCGTTTGCCATGATCTCTCTCCTTTGCACACGCACGGCGCACCGCGCGGGGATGGTCTATTCAAATAGTAGACGCTCTTATGTTCAGTATAGTCAAAACCCGCCGCCCATTGCAAGGGGAAGGGTGTGGTTTTCCTGTGAAAACGAAAAAAGAATACAAAGACTGGTACAAAAAAGCCGGGTGCGGTGAAGCCCTCACCACACCCGGCGAAACGTCGGATTGCAGAGCTGCTCCGTTTTAGAGCAAGCCCAGCATGTGATATTTTAAGAAATTTTAGACACCTTGGGGCCCTGAGCGGTGTCCTCCACCTGCCAGCCCATCTCGGTGATCTGGGCGCGCAGTGCGTCGGCAGTGCCCCAGTCCTTGGCCTTCTTGGCTGCAGCGCGGCGTTCCACCAGCTCCATCACCTCGGCAGGCACCTCGTTGGTCTTGCGGTTGTACAGCAGGCCCAGCACGCCGGTCAGCTCATCGAACACCTCAGCGGCATTGGTCAGCGCAGCCTTGGAGGCATCCTTGCCCAGAGTGTTGATCTCCTTCACCAGCTCAAAGATGGCGGCCAGAGCATCCGGGGTGTTCAGATCGTCGTCCATGGCGGTGTTGAACTTGGTCTTGGCGGCGGCAGCCTTCTCAACCAGCACATCGCTGCCGGTCTCGGCGGCGTTCTTGATGAGGAAATCCAGATTCTCACGGCAGGTGTACAGCCGCTCCAGGCTGGCCTTGCAGGACTGGATCAGCTCCACAGTGTAGTTCAGAGGCATGCGGTAGCCCGCGGTGAGCAGGAAATACCGAATGGGCTCGTAGCCGTAAACATCGGCAATCTCGCGCACGGTGAAGAAATTGTTGGCGCTCTTGCTCATCTTGTGGTTGTCGATGTTTAAAAAGCCGTTGTGCATCCAGTAGCGGCTGAAGGTGCAGCCGTTGGCGCACTCGGACTGGGCGATCTCGTTCTCGTGGTGCGGGAAGATCAGGTCCTGACCGCCGCAGTGCAGGTCGATGGTCTCGCCCAGATGCTTGCGGGCCATGGCGCTGCACTCGATGTGCCAGCCGGGACGGCCGGGACCGTAGGGGCTTTCCCAGGCGGGCTCGCCGGGCTTGGCAGCCTTCCAGACCGCGAAATCCGCCGGGTCCTCCTTCAGGTCGTCGTCCATCTGGCTGCGCAGCTCCCGGTTGCCGCTCTCCAGATCCTCCAGGTTCAGGTGGCTCAGCTTGCCGTACTCCTTGAACTTTCTGGCCCGGAAATACACGTCGCCGTTCTTGGCCACATAGCCGTAGCCCTTTTCGATGATGTCGGCCACGATGCCCAGAATCTCGTCGATGTGCTCGGTGGCGCGGGGACGCACGCTGGGAGCCAGCACGTTCAAGCCCTCGCTGTCCTTGATATACTCGGCCTCATAGCGGCGGGCGACCTCCTGCATGGGAACGCCTTCCTCCTGGCCCTTTTTGATCAGCTTGTCGTCAATGTCGGTGATGTTGGAAACGTAGATCACCTTGTTGCCCTGGTACTCCAGATAGCGGCGCAGGGTGTCGAACACCACCATGGGCCGGGCGTTGCCGATGTGGATGAAATTGTACACGGTGGGGCCGCACACATAGATGCGGTACTCGCCGGGCTTCTGCGGGATGAACTCCTCTTTTTTGCGGGTGAGGGTGTTAAAAATCTGCATACTGCTTCGCTCCTTGCTCTGCGCAACGGCCCCCATGGCACGGCGCAGTTTCAATGGTATCATTATACCAGCCTTTGGCGGTTTACGCAACGGCGGGCCGGACCTTTTGGCAAAAACAAAACGCCCGGCGATCCGCAGATCGCCGGGGCGCGTTTGTACTTTTGAAAACCGTTCTCGGTTACAGCCACTTCTTCCAGCGGGCCAGGAAGCCTGCGCCCAGGGTAGCCAGCACGGCAATGGCCAGCACGATCACGAAGCCGAAGGGGTTCTCGGCAAAGGGCACCGGCACGTTCATGCCCCACAGGCTGGACACGATGGTGGGCACCGTGAGGATGATGGTCACGGCGGCCAGCAGCTTCATCACGATGTTCAGATTGTTGGAGATCACGGAGGCGAAGGCATCCATGGTGCCGGACAGAATGTCCCGGTAGATGCTGCTCATCTCCATGGCCTGCTTGTTCTCGATGATTACATCTTCCAGCAGGTCGGTATCCTCGGGGAAGTCTCGCACAAAATCCATGCGCAGCAGCTTCTCCAGAACGATCTCGTTGCCCTTCAGGGAGGTGGAGAAGTACACCAGGCTCTTCTCCAGGCCCAGCATCTGAATGAGCTCCTTGTTCTTCATGCTCTTGTGCAGCTCGTTCTCCACGCGGGTGCTGGCCTTGTCCACCTGGCGCAGGTAGAACAGGAACAGGCTGGCGTTGCGGTAGAGCATCTGCAGAGCCATGCGCTTGCGCTTCTTGGTGCTACAGGCCTTGACCAGGCCCTCCATGAAGGCGCGGGGCAGCGCGGTTTCCTTCAGGGAGACGGTGATGATGTTATCCTCGGTGAGCACGATGCCGAAGGGAATGGTGGAATACACAAAGCTGTGGCCCTCGGTCTGCACGATGGGGGTGTCCACGATGATGAGGATGTGGCCGTTGTCCTCCACTTCAATACGGCTGCGTTCCTCTTCGTCCAGGGCGGCCCGAACCAGGTCCGGGTCCACATGCAGCTGGGCACAAACCCGGCCGATCTCCTTCTCGTTGGGGTCGCACAGGTTGATCCAGGAGCCGGGCAGAATCTGGTCCTGCTCCAGCATACGGCCGCTATCGCTCAGATAAATATTCAACATAAAAAACACCTGCTTTCTCAAACTTACCGGCTCTTTTTCCGGCTGTGTTTGCGGCGCACGGCATTACAGCCGCCCCCCGAAAAGCAGGTTCCGCGCTCATGATTCAGCGCAGGATGCAGGGTAAGGCAGCAAAGCCGGTTCCGCTGATAAAACGATCCACACATCTACTGGGGTCGCCGTCCATGCTGTCATCTCCTTGCATTGAATTTTTTGTTGCGGGCCCTGTCGGCCCTCAATTAGTGTATGCCCGCCGGGCGGGTTTGTCAAGCCATAAAACGCCAAAAAACGCCGCTTTTTGGCGCTATGCGGTAAAAAGCGGGTAAAAAGGCGAAAAACGCCCCAAAACGGGCAAATTCGGCCCGGTTTGGGGCAAGGCAGCCGCTTCTTCCCGTGGAAAGAGAAACGCCGGGGCAGCCAGCTGTTTCGCTGGCCGCCCCGGCGCGGGGTGCTGTGTTTTGCGGGCCTCAGCCCATCACATACACGTTCACTTCCTGCACACCGTTCATCAGCGCTTCGGAGAAGCTGTCGTAGAACAGGTCCACCAGGCAGCTGCCGTTCAGCAGCGAAGCGCCCGTGTCGGTGGCGATGGCATAGCCGTAGACCAGCTTGCCGTCGGTGCTGGTGATATAGAGCTTGGTGCCGTACGGAATCAGGGCAGGGTTTACGGCAACGGTGCCGCAGTACAGCCCCAATCCGGAAGCGCCCCGGCCCCGGCTGGCACTGTAGCCGGTGGCCCGGCCAGTGTACACCGCCGTGTAGCCGGTGGGTACGCCGTCTACCACCTCGGGACCTTCCAGAGGCGAAACCGGCGCCCCTGCCTGATAGGCCTTGATGATGGTGTTCTGGGGAGCCACGGTCTGCACCACGCTGATCACCTGGCTGGATTCCACCTGGCCGTCCACCACGCGCTCGCGGTGGGTGATCTGATTGGTGCCCTCGTGCCCCTGCTGCACCAGCTGGGTTCGGTTCCGGTTCTTGTAGAACAGGCTGGTGTACACATACTCGGTCTCGTAGGGGATGGATTCCTCCACCACGGTGTCCCGGTATTCCACCCGGTGCACCTGAATGCTCAGGCCGTCGGAAATGGCGGTGTGCAGGCTGGGCTCGGTGTAATCATGCTCCCCCAGCTCCACGCCGCAGGCGGCCAGTGCGTCGCTCACCGTGCCGTTGACCAGCCGCAGGTCATGGGTCTGGCCGTCCGCGGTGACGGTGAGGTCCACCGCCCGCTGGATGCTCAGGCTGGCCTGATTGCCCTTGTAGGCGGTGTAGTGCACATCGTCGCCCTCCTCGGCCACGATGCCGCTCAGCTGCATGAGCTTCTGCGGGTCGTCCAGGTGGGTCATAACCACCTCGCTCGCGCCCTCGGAATCGGTGATGCGCACCAGATGCAGCGCCTGATGCAGGCCGATCAGGGTGAGCGCCAGGCAGCCCACGGTAATCAGGCAGGCCCACACCTTGACCGGCACCGCCAGAACCAGGCGGCGCAATTTCTTGATGATCGTAATCATGCAATCTCCTAACGTTCCATGCTGGCGGGCAATGGGGGCCAAAAGCGGCCCGCCGGCGGCCTGGAACATGGGGCCAGACCGCGCCCTGCTTTCGATGGCCCGGAGCCTTTGCCGCCCAATGCGGCCCGTTCCGGGCACTTGTGGCATTGTAGCAAAAGCGGGCCGGGGCCGTCAAACGGGAAAGCCCTGCCGTTTTTCGCCGCATGCTTTCAAATTTCGCCGAAATATATTTACCGTTCATGCTTGCTTTTAAAATCCTCGCTTTTTCGGCTTTTTTCTTAAGATTTCTTAAGATTCAAAACGATTGTATCAATATCACCACCTTTTGTACAACACAAACTCCTACTACCGCTCACAGAATCCTCTGGGAGGATTTTGTGCAGCTTCCACAATTTTTATTCCAATCGGGGATTTTTCCTTGCTGATGCAAATCGGTACTATTTGCATCAGGCACCATTTGTTTCACCGCCGGTCCGGCACTTTTGCTTCCGTTTTTCGGGTGTGGCCCGCCCCCCGTTTTCCGGGTCTGATTTTGATTGTAAGCCCTTTTGCCCGGCGTATTTTGCCGAAGAGCGCCCGGCGCTGTTTTTCGTTTTTTTCCGCAGCTGCCTCGTCTTTTTCTTGCGGTTTTTCTTTTGCTTATATAATGTAATATAAGAGGAGCGGCTTCCCGGCGCAAATTGCCGGAAAGCCACTCCTCTTTTTCAAACAACAACCATCTGATTTTCCTGTTCCAGATACCGGCAGAACACAAATATCGCGCAAATTGCCCAGGGCTCAAATTCCGGGCCGCATTCAATCCGCCAGCCTCCCGCATCAGATATGCTTTTCATCGACAAAGGGGGTCTTCAACGATTCATGTTGCTTGCCAGCTTTTTGGCCAGCAGCACCAGCAGGATGGCGGCGGCCGCCAGAATGGCGCTGCCGATGTAGCCCATCACATAGGAGCCGGTGGAATCGTAGAAGCTGGCGCTGATCTTGGGGCCCACAAAGGCGCCGATGCCGTAGCCGATGAAGATCAGCCCGTAGTTGCGGTTGTAGAACCGGGAACCGAAGATGATGCGCACCATGGGCGCGAACACCACCAGCAGGCCACCGAAGGAGAAGCCCACCAGAGCCACGCAGACCAGGAAGTAGGGCAGGCTCTTCGCCACGGTGAGCATGAGCATGGAGATGCCGTTCAGCAGCAGCACCAGGATCAGGGAGTTCCAGCCCTTCAGCTTGTCATAGATGAAGCCAAAGGAGATGCGGCCGATCATATTGAACAGGGTCATGGCGGAGACGCACATGGCCGCGGTCATGGCCGACTGGCCGATTTGATTCTGGGCGATGGGACTGGTGGCGCTTACCATCATGGTGCCCGCCGCGTTGGCGAAGATGAACATGATCAGCAGCACCCAGAATACCGGGGTGGCCACCATCTGGGGAATGTTATAGTTCTTTCGGTTCAGCTCCTGAGACTGGGTGGTGCTGGGCTTCCAGCCTTCCGGCAGCCAGCCCTCCGGGCAGGGCACGATCATCCAGGCCACAGCGCCCACACCGATCAGGAACACGATGCCCAGAATCCGGCATGCCATCTGTGCGCCGTAGCTGTCGATGAGCCACTGGGCAATGGGCGACATGATGAAGGGGCCGCAGGCAGCGCCCGCCTGCACCAGGCCGGAGATGGAGCCGCTCTTATCCGGGAACCACTTCAGGGCGGTGGGCAGACAGGCGGGATAGATGGTACCCGCGCCCGCACCTGCAAACAGGCCGTAGAACAGATACAGCTGGGGGATGCTGGCGGCAAAGCCGGTCAAAAACCAGCCGCCCGCAAAGAACACCAGGCCGATGTAGATGGCCACCCGGGGCTGCAACTTTTCGGCCAGGTAGCCGCCGAAGAAGCCCACGGCACAATAAACAAACATATAAATGGTGTACGCCATGCTGAAATCCGAGCTGCTCCAGCCGAACTGGGTGGTCAGCGGCAGCGAGAACAGACTGAAAAAGGCAGTGGCACTGGTAAACAGGCTTTGCAGCCAGACGCCCGCGAATACCATCCAGCGGGTCTTGCTTGTAATTTTCATGGGATATTCCTCCTCGTTGTTCCGATTACTGCAGGGTGCCCAGGTCCAGCGCAACCTCGCGGCCGTTGAACTTGCCCGCGGCGCGGCTGGTGCCCAGCCAGTAGACCATGTCTGCAATGTCGTCCACTTCCAGGAAGGGCACGCCCTCGTACATCTCCTGCCAGTTGGCAAAATTCTTGCCGGTCAGGTCGTTGATGAACTTCACATAGCTCTCGGTCTCGCACATGGGGGTCTTGACCTTGGTGGGGCACAGTGCATTCACGATGATGCCCTTGCTGCCCACCTCCTTGGCCAGGGTCTTGGTCAGGCCCAGAATGCCCCATTTGGACATACAGTAGGTGGCCAGCTGCGGGGTGCCGTACAGGCCGCTGGTGGACGAAATATTAATGATCCGCCCGAAGCCCTGCTTGAGCATGTACCGGGCGGCGTATTTGTCGGTTCGCCAGGTGCCGATCAGGTTGATGTCGATCACCTTCTGCACCTGCTGGTCGGTCAGCTCCCAGGTATAGCCGAAGTTGATCACGCCCGCGTTGGCGATCACCACGTCCAGCCGGCCGAAGGTCTCCCAGGCGGTTTGGAACATGGCCTGCATCTGCTCGTCGCTGGTGATGTTGCACTGCACCGCCAGGGCCTTGCCGCCCCGCTGCTCCACTTCCTTCACGGTTTCCTGAAAGCGCTCGTCGGTGGGGTCCAGCATATCGCCCAGAACCACGTCAAAGCCGTTTTCCGCATACTTCAGCGCATGAGCGCGGCCCTGCCCCATGGCGCCGCCGGTGATCAGCACTACTTTTCTCTGTTCCATGTTTTCTGTTTCCTCCCTTTTCCGCAACTGCGAATTCAAACGCAAAAAGCCGCCGGAGAAAGCAGTTGTTTGCTCCCTCCGGCGGCTCCCATGATACAGCCTGAACCCGCTTTAAGGTCAAGCGGGCATGTTCGATAATTTTTTATTTAACTATTTGTGCATCTTTTCCAGTGTTCTCCGGCCCGCAGCCGGTGTCCACCGGAATCCAGACGCAGTGCCAGTTGAAATACTCCTCCTCCGGCTTTGCCATGCAGGCCACCTGAGTCACAATATCACCCGCCAGATGCAGACCGCAGCGGCGCATATAATCAAAGGCTGCCTCCAGGCGGCGGTAGCTCAGATATTCGCTGGAGCGGGACGGAATGCAGGTATACACGCAGGGGCAGGGCGGATAATATTCCACCAGCTCGCTCTGCTCCACCCCAAGAAAAGCCGCATACTCCTCATCCAGCCCCAGCCCAAAGTCGAAGTTCTCGTCCCCGGCTTCGATCTGGCTTTTGTGAAACACCGCGGTGGAATATACAAAGGGTGTTTTTTCCATCCATTCCCGGATCAGCTCCGTCTCCTGCCGGGTGCGGGGCAGCGTGTAGCATTTCTGGGTATTTATCCGGTAGATACCGGGGCTTTTCAGCATGCGGTAAACGCCCACATCCTCACGGGCGCTGCGGATGCGCTGCTGGCACTGGCGCACACTGCGCAGCAGGTTGATGTTCCACAGAATCTCGTGCTGAATCTCCTCCTCCTTGGCGTGAAGGGCCCGCTCCACATCCTCCAGACTGCGCCCCTCCAGCAGCGCGGCGGTCTCCTCCAGGGAAAAACCGCACTGCCGGTAGTGGCGGGCACGGGCCAGCATGTGCAGGTCCCAGGTGGTAAAATGCCGGTATCCGCTGCCCTCCGCCCGCAGCGGCTTGATGATGCCCTTGCTCTCGTAATACCGGATGGCCTCGGCCGTAACCCCCAGCAGCTTGGCCATATCGCCGATGGTGTAATTGGAATATCGCTCCATATTCTGATCGCTCATTGCTGCACCAACCTTCAAGCGGCTTTAGGGCAATACCGCACAATTCCAGGTGGTGAAGCGCGCCGGAAATTTTTTGCGGAATGAACCCAAAAGCGCAGGCAATCCTTTGTGGACCCGCGAGCATTTTGGGAAAATTCCACGGAAAATTTTGGCGTGATACGCCGCCTGAGCCGTTAGGCATGAATTATGCGGTGTTGCCTTAGGTATTTTGCGGGCCCTTGAGCGTTTCAGCGCCCGAATCCGCCGCGTATTGTGGATTTTTATTCATTGTATCACAATTCCTGCCCGCCGCCAAAGCCCCTGTCCCCCGCCCCTTGACAGAAGCTTTCCAAACGAGTATACTTTATAAAGTTAAAATGCTGAGATGGAGACAGCGCACCGCACCCCTGGGTACAGAGAGAAGGTTCACCGGCTGAAAGGCCTTCCGAACAGAGCGATGCGAATTCCCTCCGGAGCAGTTCGTGCCAACGGGCCCTTGCGGCCTCAGTAGTGCGGAACGGTTCGCCCCGTTACCGGCGCCGAAAGTGCCGTCGCGTTTTGCGGCGGAATATGGGTGGTACCACGGAGTTTACAGCTTCGTCCCGTTGTGTTGCGGGGCGGGGCTGTTCTTTTTATCATCGAAAATGAGGTGTATTATGGAAGCAAAGATCAATGCTCTGAAAGAGCAGATGGAGATTTCGCTTGGCGCTGTGCAGTCTCAGGAAGAGCTGGCCGAATTCTGGCAGGCTTACCTGGGCAAAAAGGGCAGCATCGCCGGGCTGATGAAGGAGCTGGGCAAGGTTTCCGCCGAGGAACGGCCCGCCATGGGTAAGTTCATCAACCAGTTCAAGGCCTACGCTGAGCAGCGCTACCAGGAAGTGCGCGCCGAGATGGACCGCAAGGAGCTGGAGGCCCGCAACAAAAACGAGCAGGTGGACATCACCATGCCCGCCGTGAAGCGGCCCATGGGCTCGCTGCATCCCATCACCATCGTGAAGGACCAGATGGTGGACGTGTTCGCCGGCATGGGCTTTGAAATCTACGAGGGCCCCGAAATCGAGGACGATGACCACAACTTCACCCGGCTGAACGTGGCGAAGAACCACCCCGCCCGTGACATGCAGGATACCTTCTATGTGGCCGAGGACATCGTGCTGCGCACCCACACCAGCCCCGGGCAGATCCGCGTGATGGACGCCGAGAAGCCCCCCATTAAGGTGCTGGTGCCCGGCCGCGTGTTCCGTTCGGACAGCGACGCCACCCACTCCCCCATGTTCCATCAGATGGAGGGTCTGGTGGTGGACAAGAAGATCACCCTGTGCGATTTGCAGGGCATGCTGGATGAGTTCGTGAAGAAGATCTTCGGCAGCGAGGTGAAGACCCGCCTGCGGCCCAGCTACTTCCCCTTCACCGAGCCCAGCGTGGAGGTGGACGTGAGCTGCTTTGAGTGCGGCGGCAAGGGCTGCTCGCTGTGCAAGGGCACCGGCTGGATCGAGGTTCTGGGCGGCGGCATCGTGCACCACAAGGTGCTGGAGAACTGCGGCATCGACCCCAACGAATATTCCGGCCTGGCCTTCGGCATCGGCATCGAGCGTATCGCCATGCTGAAATACGGCATCAACAACATCGGCCTGCTTTATGAGAACGATCTGCGGTTCCTGAAGCAGTTCAAGGACTAAGGAGGCAAACCCATGAAAGTACCATTCAGCTGGCTGAAGGAATATGTAGACATTGACGTAACCGCCCAGGAGCTGGAGGAAAAGCTCTTCAGCTGCGGTTTTGAAGTGGAAGAGCTGATCCCCGTGGGCAAGGACATCTCCGGCGTTGTGGTCGGCCACGTGGTGGAGTGCGAGAAGATTCCGGACACCCATCTGTCCCTGTGCAAGGTGGACGCGGGCACCGGCGAGCTGCTGCAGATCTGCTGCGGCGCGGACAACGTGCAGGCGGGCGGCAAATACCCCTGCGCTCTGGTGGGCGCCACCGTGCTGGCCACCGGCAAGGACCACAAGACCGTGGAAGGCGTTATGACCATCAAGAAGGGCAAGCTGCGGGGCTACGAGAGCTTCGGTATGCTGTGCAGCGGCGTGGAGCTGGGCCTGAACGACGATCTGTACCCCGGCGCCGATTATTTCGGCCTGCTGGTGCTGCCTGAGGACGCACCCGTCGGCGCGGATGTGAAGCCTCTGCTGGGCATGGACGATTACATCTTCGACATCTCGGTCACCGCCAACCGTGCGGACTGCCAGTCCGTGCTGGGCATTGCCCGCGAGGTGGCCGCTGTGCTGAACAAGCCCCTGAAGATGCCCGCCACCGACTACACCACCAGCGATTACACCTATCCCGGCCTGAACATCACCGTGGAGGCCCTGGACCTGTGCCCCCGTTATCTGGGCCACGGCGTGCGCAACATCACCCCCGGCCAGTCTCCCCAGTGGATGCGCCGGTACCTGGCTCTGTGCGGCCTGCGCAGCATCAGCAACGTGGTGGACATCACCAACTTCGTGATGCTGGAAATCGGCCAGCCCATGCACGCCTTTGACATGTCCACCCTGGAAAGCACCCAGATCATCGTGCGCCGCGCCCGCAACGACGAGTCCATCGTCACCCTGGACGGCAAGGAGTTCCAGCTGAACGACAGCAATCTGGTCATCTGCGACGGCGCAAAGCCCGTTGCCCTGGCCGGTATCATGGGCGGTCTGAACAGCGAGATCACCGAGAACACCACCCAGCTGCTGTTCGAGTCCGCCAAGTTCTTGCGGGACAACATCCGCAAGACCTCCCGCAGCCTGGGCCAGAGTACCGATGCCTCCAGCCACTACGAGAAGGGCATTTCCGAATACACCTGCGAGCTGGGCATGGCCCGCGCGCTGCACCTGATTCAGGAGCTGGGCTGCGGCGAAGTGACCGCCAGTGCCTTCGACGTGAGCGCCGGTGCTCCCCGTGAGGGCAAGCGGTTCACCGCCACCATCAGCGGCATCAACCGGATTCTGGGCATTGATGTGCCCGCCGAGGCCATTCTGGACATCCTGCGCCGTTTGCAGTTCGAGGTGAAGCAGGACGGCGACGTGCTGGACGTGACCGCGCCCCGCTACCGTGAGGACATCGAGATCGGCGAGCCCGACCTGGCCGAGGAGGTCATCCGGGAATACGGCTACGAGCACATTGTGCCCACCTTCCTGCAGGATTCCAGCGTGACCAACGGCGGTCTGAATCCCTCTCAGCAGCGCCGCGCCAAGCTCAAGCGCACCCTGTGCGGTCAGGGCTACTACGAGATTTCCACCCTGGCCTTCTACGCGGACGCCGATCTGGACGCGCTGCATCTGGCCGAGGACGCTCCCGAGCGCCGGGTAATCCGCCTGCTGAACCCCATTACCTCCAACCTTACCATCATGCGGCCCCTGCTGGCTCCCTCCATGCTGAACACCGTGGTGGAGAACCTGAAGAAGGGCAACAACGCCGGCCGGCTGTTTGAGCTGTCCAACGTGTACGCACCCAAGGAGCTGCCCGTGACCCAGCTGCCGGATGAGATTCCCCACCTGGGCTTCGCTGCTTTCGGTGACGAGGAGGACTTCTTCACCGTGAAGGGCAGCGTGGAGGCCCTGGCCGAGGCCTTCGGCGTGCATTTCGACTACGAGCGCGCCGAGGATGTGCCCTACCTGCATCCCGGCATCTCCGCCTACATCCTGTGCAACGGCAAGCGGGTGGGCGTGTTCGGCAAGCTGGCCAATCAGGTGACCGGCGAGCTGAAGCTGCCCAAGGACAGCAAGGCCAACCACAAGATCTTCCTGGGCGAGATCGACTACAACGCCCTGTGCGCTCTGCTGCCCGAGAGCATGCGCTACCAGCCCATTTCCGAGTTCCCCGCCGTGACCCGTGACCTGGCTCTGGTGGTGGAAGAAGGCATGACCTGCGGCACCTTGGTGGAGACCATCCGCTCCGCCTGCAAGCAGGTGGGCGACGTGGAGCTGTTCGACGTGTACCGCAGCGAGCAGATCGGCGAAGGCAAGAAGAGCATGGCCTTCAAGATCTTCTTCGTTCCCGAAGACAAGGCGCTCACTCCCAAGGACATCGACCGCTTCATGAACAAGATTCTGGGCAACCTGAAGCACAAGCTGAACATCGACATGCGCTGATCGGCCTGTCCGTTCTACCGGTTCATCCCCGGCAGCTTCGCACCGTTTTTCGGTGCGAAGCTGCTTTTTGTTTGCACCTACCACAAGACAGCGGCCGTTGCTTTGATTCCAAGCAAGAAAGAAGAGCATTTCATTGAACAAGCAGATTTCCTACCGCATTTTCTTTTATGTTCTGGGGCTTCTGATTCTGGCCCTGGGCCTGACCCTGAACACCAAGGCCGGGCTGGGCGTTTCCCCTATTATTTCGGTTTCCTACAGCGTTGCCCAGATCTTTGGGCTGAACTTCGGCAACACCACCATGTTTCTTTACTGTGTGTTTGTGCTGGCCCAGCTGGTCCTGCACGGCATTCAGTGAAAGCAGCACCCCGAAACCGATTACCGCTTTGTACTGCTGATGGACGTGCTGCAGATTCCTCTGAGTCTGGTATTCACCCGGTTTCTCAACCTGTTCGGCGCCTTTTTCCCGGATCTTGCCGCCGGTGCTGCAGGCTGGACCGACCGGCTCCCCCTGCGCCTTGTGGTGCTGCTGCTGGCCATCCTGTGCACCGGTGTGGGGGCGGCCATGTCGCTCTCCATGCGGATCGTTCCCAACCCGGGCGATGGTATCGTCCAGACCCTTTCGGACTGCACCCACTGGAGCGTGGGCTTTACCAAGAACTGCTTTGACCTGTGCAACATCACCCTTACCATTCTGCTGGGCCTGCTGCTCAGCGGGCATCTGGTGGGCATCGGACCGGGCACAGTTCTGGCCGTGGTGGGCGTGGACCGTGTGATCGCCCTGTTCCAGCATCTGGCGGGCCGGAAAATTGCCCGGCTCTCCGGCACGGCTGCCTGAGGCTATTCGTTCTGCCGCTATATCAAAAACGCCTGCCCGGATTACACTTGCCGGGCAGGCGTTTTGGTATGATCTTGCTGGGTTCAATCACTGGGGAGGAACACACGGTCACTCCAAGATTTCCGCGGAAAAGCCGCCTTTGTGCTGGTCAGCGGTGAAGCGCACCACCACATCTCCGGGTATGTCCACATCAAAGGCCGAGGTTGGGAGGTCTTCCCGTTCAAATAGAATTTCTCCATCGGTGCTTTTGATCTGGAGCGCGCAGCTGCCCGCATCGGTCTGCACCGTTACGTGAAGCGTAGCGGGCTGCGTGGTTGGGTGCAGGGTTCGCTGCTGCCAGCCATCCCATAAAATATAATCCGCCGACCAGCTTTGGGCACTGCTTTTTTCCCAATAGCCGATTTGCAGATGCGCGGAAGATTTCTTGGCTCCAATGCCCAGAGTCCCCATCACCTGGAGGAGCAAAACGATCCCTACCAAAACAAAAACCGCCGTTTTAAAATCCATTTGTTTTCGCATTCTCTTCCCTCCCGCTTCCGGAATCCGGCCGCTTGTTCGCTCGCGGCAGTTACCTTTATTATAAAAGCTGCTCCGGGTTTACGCAATCTGCAATCTACCATCCGCCTCGCAGCCCCTCCTAGAAGGCGCCGGAAATCATCATCCAATTGTAGTACACTATGGATAATGATATATTCCTGGTTATCCAACAAGTCTGCTTAACGGCTTCCGGGTTGCCCCTTCCGGCAAAAAGTTTGCAGGATGAGCAAGAACATTGGGGGACCATCTCGCTTTTGCTGCCTGCGCCCTGTTTGCTCCGGCATTTCATTTTTCTATTGAGGTGATTTTTGTGAAAACATCCTGCATTCTTCTGGCTGCGGTTCTGGCCCTGACGCTGCCCGCCTGCTTGGCTCCGGCTTCCAGCACACCGGCTTCTGCCCCGGAATCCTCCAGCGCCGTCTCCTCCGCACCTGCATTCTCCAGCGAAGCCGCCTCCTCGCCGGAATCCTCCAGCGTCATCCGCTCCGATTATTTTTATGTTACCGAGTCCGATTCTTCCGCCTCTGATTTGAAAGACGCATCTGTCTCTGCGCCGGACCTTGCAACTCCGGATTCCGATGCCTTCACTCGCTTTGAGGCCGGACTTTCCGACCTTGGAATCTCCTTCTCCGAGCGTGTCACCATGGATGCAACGTACATCGGCGGCGAAGCCGGATACAAATATCAATGCGAGGGCTATAAGATCGAGCTGTACCAGTTTGACCCGGAATCCGATGCATACAAAAAGGCGGAATCCGAAGGCATCGTAACTCTGGAAGGCTTCGGTGACTTTTCCGCCCTCGCCCACGATGGCCTGGTGCTGCTGAACACCAGCTCTCTTCCCCAGGAGATCGTTGATCTGTTCAATTCCTTATAAGCTTTTTCTTTGCAAGCGGAACAGCACAGCCGCACCGCTCCTTTGCTGGAACCGTGGAAAAACCGCTTGCCCAAACCCGGCAACTGTGCTATGCTTAGAGCAAATAAAAAAGAAAGGGAAAGGTATTGCCAGGATGCGTATTCGCTAACGTTTTCACACAAACAAATTCTGAACTGCAGAAGGGGTCTTTGTACCCTTTGTTTGTGCTGGAACCGGGCGGATATTGCTGGGCCTTTCCGTTTTATGTGGAAACGGCCTGGAAATGTGCGGCTTCGTGTATTTCCAGGCTTTTTTGCGTCCAAACCGCCCCTCCGGCGCCTTCTGCAAGGCTAAGGAGGTATTTTTATGTCCAAAATTCTGTTGTCTGCACATCATATCGTCCAGTATTTCGGAGAGCAAAAAATTCTGGAATTTGAAAAGCTCACTGTATACGAGGGGGACCGCATCGGGATCGTAGGGACCAACGGCGCGGGTAAAACCACGCTTTTGAATATTCTGTCCGGCGAATTGGTTCCGGACGAAGGAACCGTAACGCGAGCAGTGCCGGTGAATTATTTCAAGCAGTTCCGGGCACCGGCGGCACAGGCGGACCCGCAAAAATGCCGCGAGCTGGGCCTTTCGGGCAAGCTTTCCCGCGAACGGCTGAGCGGCGGCGAGATGACCCGCCTGGGGCTGGCGGCCATGAATCCGGATTCGCTTTTGACCTTTGCGGATGAACCCACCGCCAATCTGGACGCAGAGGGCGTGGAGCTCTGCTGCCGGATGCTGGAACAATATCCCACCCTGCTGCTGGTCAGCCACGACCGTGCCGTTCTGGACCGGCTGTGTACCCGCATCCTTGAGGTAAGGGAGGGGCAGCTTCATTTTTACACCGGCAATTTCACCGCGTATCAGAAGCAACGGGAGGAAGCCTTCCAGCGGCAGGAATTTGAGTACCAGCAATACCGCAGCGAAAAAGTCCGGCTGGAGAAAGCGGCCCGCCAGCGGAACCAGGCCAGCCAGAGCGTGAAAAAAGCGCCCAGCCGCATGGGAAATTCCGAAGCCCGTCTTCACAAGCGAGCGGCAGGCGAAAAAACGGAAAAGCTGGACAGCGCCCGGAAGACGATCTTATCCCGTCTGGAACAGCTGGAGGTAAAAGAAAAGCCGCAGCAAGCGGCCCTGGTTCACATTGATTTTTCTCTCACCGATCCACCCGCCAACCGGGAAATCGCCACCGGCAGCCAGCTCACCTTCGGCTATGGGAACAGTCTTATTTTTGAAAACGCCTCGTTCTCACTTCCTAACGGGAGCAAAACAGCCCTGATCGGGCCGAACGGAGCAGGAAAAACCACCCTCATGGAATTGATCCGCTCCGGCGCACCGGGAATCCGCCTGGTTCCCAAAGCAAAAATCGGATACTTCCAACAAAGCCTGGATGCCCTGGACCCGGACAAAACGGTTTTGGAAAACGTGATGGAAACCTCGGTCCAGAGCGAAAGCACTATGCGTGGTATTCTGGCCCGGCTTTTGATCCGCCGGGAGGATGTGTTCAAAAAAACGGGTGTCCTGAGCGGCGGCGAACGGGTCAAACTTGCCTTTGCCAAGCTGTTCGGTTCCCCTGCCAACCTGCTTTTGCTGGATGAGCCCACGAACTTTCTGGACATGCCCGCCATTGAGGCGCTGCAGAAAATGGTGCAGGACTACGAAGGAACCATCCTGTTTGTCTCCCATGACCGGGCGTTTTCGGATGCCTGCGCCACTCGGATTCTGCGGATCGAGGACAGAAAGCTCCTCGCCTTTGATGGTAACCTTACTGCCTGGGAGAATAAGCAGGCCGAGGCAAAATCCGAAAAGAAAATTGATAAAGTTCTTTTGGAGCTGCGGCTGGCCGAAGTGATTTCGCGGCTGTCACTCCCGAACTGTTCGGATAAAGAAGAGCTGGAAAAAGAGTTTGCACAGCTGATTGCGCAAAAGAGGGCGCTTTGAACCCAACCGAAAGCTTCCGTGCAGGTACGCAAAACAAGTGAAAAGAGAAGAGTGAACAGTGAAAAAGGAAAACGCCCGAATGCCATCGGCATTCGGGCGTTTTATGGTGGAGATGGCGGGAATCGAACCCGCGTCCGAAAAGAAGTCCACGAGAGTATCTCCGGGTGCAGTTTGTCTACAACATTTCCTTTGTGCCAGGCCGGCAAACAGGCCGACACATTGGTAGCTTCATGAGTTCATGGCCGCCCGCAAAGCTTAAGGCTGCTCACGTTCAGTACCTAATCGATGCCCTGGCCCTGTTCGGTACTAAGACAGGCAGGACAGCCGCCTATAATTAGGCAGCGACAGCTAATTTATTGTTGTTAGCTATTTTTTCGGAGGCGTTTAGAGTGTGGCCCCCATCCACTACCCGCTGCTCGCGCTTTCCTCTCCCCGTCGAAACCTTTACATCCCCATAAAAGGGCGGAAATTCCGCCCGGAAAGCGAATGTGCGCTTTTGGTTTGCGGCCTTACCGCCGCTGTGTTTTCATGGCCCGGTCAATGTCCCGCTGGGCGGCGCGCTGGGCCGCGGTGGCCCGCTTGTCGTACAGCTTTTTGCCCTTGCACAGGCCAAGCTCCAGCTTTACCCTGCCATGCTTGAAATAAAGCGAAAGCGGAATCAGGGTATAGCCCTGCAATTTGATCTCCTGCGCCAGCTTGCGGATCTCATTTTTATGAGCCAGCAGCCGCCGGGGCCGCAACGGGTCCCGATTGAAGATATTGCCTTTTTCATAGGGGCTGATGTGCATTCCGTACACGATCAGCTGCCCGTTCTCCACATCCACCCAGGAGTCCTTCATGTTCACCTGGCCCATGCGGAGACTTTTCACCTCGGTGCCCACCAGCTCGATGCCCGTTTCCAGGCTTTCCATGACGAAATACTCGTGCCGTGCCTGCCGGTTGGCGGCGATCTGTTTGGTTTTCACCTGCTCGGGCATTTCGTCACCTCCTCTGTTGTGCGCCCTTGGTTTCTGTTTACAAAGTATAACCCGCTGCGACCGGCTTTGTCAAGCCGGTCACAGCTCTCCCCGGCCGCTGAGCGCCTTATACAGAGTGGTCTCGTCGGCGTATTCCAGGCTGGAGCCCACCGGCAGGCCATAGGCCAGGCGGGTGGTCTTGATGCCCAGGGGCTTGATGAGCTTCGCCAGATACATGGCGGTGGCTTCGCCCTCCACGGTGGGGTTGGTGGCCATGATGACCTCCTTCACCTCGCCGTCATGCAGGCGGGCCAGCAGCTCCTTCACACAAAGCTGATCGGCGCCGATGCCATCCATGGGCGAAATCAAGCCGTGCAGCACGTGGTACAATCCATTATACTCCCGGGTACGCTCGAAGGCGGTCACATCCCGGGGGCTTTCCACCACGCAGATCACCGAATGATCCCGCTTGGGCGAGGAACAGACCTTGCACAGGTCGTTCTCGGTGTAATCCTGGCAGATTTTGCACCGGTGCAGCTTGGTATGCGCCTCCTCAATGGCCTTGGCCAGCTCGGCCGCCTCGGCGGCGGGCATGCTCAGCACCTGATAGGCCATGCGGGTGGCGCCTTTGCGCCCGATGCCGGGGAATTTGGAAAACTGTTCCACCAGCCGCTCCAGCGGCGCGGCGTTGTATCCCATGCTGATCGCTCCTTACAGGCCGGGGAAGTTGGCGTTGCCGGTCAGCTCCTGCATGGCCTTGTCGGAGTCAGCGTCCACCACGCGAACAGCCTCGTTCACGGCAGCGGCCACCATATCCTCCAGCATCTCGATGTCGTCCTTGTCCACGATCTCAGGATTGATCTTGATGGAGGTGATCTCGTGCTTGCCGGTCATGGTGATCTGAACCATGCCGCCGCCAGCGGAAGCCTGGTACTCGGTGTTCTCCAGCTCCTCCTGCTTGGCCTTCATTTCTTCCTGCATCTTCTGGGCCTGGCGCATCAGGGCGTTCACGTCGGGCTTGCCAAAGCCCTGGGGCAGTCTTGCTTTCATGGTTGTTCTCTCCTTAGCTTATTTGTCATTGTAGACCACGTCGACCCCTTGGGCCGCGAGTTCTTTTAAAGTATCCTCCACCGTGTGAGACACACCGTTTGCCTTGGACTTGTCCACATAAGGGCCAATGCCGCAGCGCACGCCGGTCACCTCCTGGATGATCTGTTTCAAGATCTCCTGGGATTCCTTGTTCACGCGGATGAAGTCTCGGAAGGTTGGACCGCCTTCGATCAGCACCCGGCGGCCATCGTACACGGCGCGGGACTTGTGAAGGTGGGAATAGAGCTGCCGGTCCCGGGTTTCCAGAAGGGCGACCACCTGGGGCCAGGGCTCAAAGGGCTGGGGCGGCTCGCCCTTGGCGGGGGCCGCAAGGCTCTGCCGCTTGGGCTGGGCCTGCTCCACCGGGGGCGGAACCTCCTTTTGCTGGATAGGCTCTGCCTCCCAGGGCAGGGGTTCCGGCTGTTGGGCCGCCGCAATGGGCGCGTCCGCCGGTTTTGCCATTTCCCGGGCCTCCTTTGCGCTCACAGGGGGCGCATCCAGCTCCCAGGGCGGAAGGTCCTGGCTCTGGGGCGCGGCACTTTGCGCTGCCGCCTTGGGGGCGGCTGCCGCCGGGGCCGAGGCTTCCGGCTGGCGCACCGCGAAGGGAGCGGGATCGGCGGCGGCAAAGGGTGCTGCCGCAAAGGGGGCCGCGCTCTGCTGGCCAAAGGCCGGGGCCTGCTGCTGGGCCGTTGCTGTCTGCACCGGGGCGGCCTGCACCGGCTGCTGGGCAGCCTGCGGTGTTTCGGTCAGAGCAAAGAGGGCCAACTCCAGCTCGATGCGCTGGTCGGTCCCCCGGCCCATCTTTTCCAGCGCGGAGCCCAGCAGGCGCACGGCCCGCACGCTCTCGCCCTGGCGGATGGTTTCGGCAGTTTGCAGATACTGGGCTTCCTCCTCCGGGGCCACCCCGCTGAGCAGGGCCTTGCCGCCGGGAAGCGCCGCCAGCATCAGGTTGCGGTAATGGGCGATCAGCTCCTCGCACAGGCGCTTCATGTCCACCGACTGCTGGCGCAGCTGGGCCACCTCGGCCAGAGCCTCGGTGGCGTTTTTGTTGTGCAGCGCCTCGCTGATCCGGAACAGGTAGCTGCGGTCGGTCACACCGGCCATCCGCCGCACCAGCTCCTCGTCGATCTGGGTGGAGACACCGGCGCAAGTGTCCAGAATGGACAGCGCGTCACGGAGCGCGCCGTCCGCCAGGCGGGCGATCAGCGCCGCCGCGCCCTCGGTCAGCTCCAGCTGCTCCTGGGCGGCCACGTAGCTCACCCGGGCGGCGATGTCCTCCGGCTTGATGCGGCCGAAGTCATACCGCTGGCAGCGGGACAGAATGGTGGCCGGCACCTTGTGAATTTCGGTGGTGGCCAGAATGAAGATCACATGACTGGGCGGCTCCTCCATGATTTTGAGCAGCGCGTTGAACGCCGCAATGGAAAGCATGTGCACCTCGTCGATGATATATACTTTATAGGCACAGGCGCTGGGGGTATAGGCGGTCTCGTCCCGCAGGTCGCGGATGTTGTCCACGCCGTTGTTGGATGCGGCGTCGATCTCCACCACGTCCAGGATGGAGCCGTCATCGATGCCTTTGCAGATTTGGCAGACGCCGCAGGGGTCCGGGCTGGTCTTGTCCTGACAGTTCACCGCCTTGGCGAAGATCTTGGCGCAGGTGGTCTTGCCGGTGCCCCGGGTACCGGTGAACAGGTAGGCGTGGCCCACCCGGCCGGTGGCGATCTGGTTTTTCAGGGCCGACACAATGCCCTGCTGGCCCACCACGTCCTCGAAGGTGCGGGGCCGCCATTTGCGGTAAAGCGCCCGATACATCCTGCCGTGCCCTCCTTTCTGCCGGTACAAAAAACGGACAGGCCCGCAAGCGCCAATGCGCCTGCCTTTGCGCTGCTTGGCATACGGATGCAGGCTGCCTGCGGCGCACAGGGCAGACCACTTAATGCTGCTCGGTTCCCCGCCTGACATGGTTCATGGGGCCCCATCGCACAGGGCCCGCATCCGTATGCCGAACAGCGCACCGTTTTGGCTCTGTCCGAACAGTGCTATTATATAATAAAACCACCATAAATGCAAGAGATTTTCTGTTGCATTTTCCCCTTGCCCTTTTGCGTGAATTCCGTTATAATATTCGGCGGCCGTTTTCTAAGATGTTTTTTTGCATATATAATGTAATTATAAGGAGTACTTCATGAACAAGACCTCGTTTGCCCTGAAGGGCAATATCTTCTTCACCCCCGCTCCCGGCCAGCTGGCCATCTATCCCGAGAGTTATCTGGTATGCGTGGAGCAGAAGGTGGCGGGCGTGTTCGCCCAGCTGCCCGAGCAGTACAAGGACCTGCCCGTGGAGGACCACAGCGGCAAGCTGATCCTGCCCGGCCTGGTGGATCTGCACGTGCACGCCAGCCAGTACGCCTACCGGGGCCTGGGCATGGACATGGAGCTGCTGCAGTGGCTGGAGGCCAACGCCTTTCCCGAAGAGAGCAAGTTTGCTGACCCGGAATATGCAGAGAAGGCTTACGGCATCTTCACCCAGCAGCTGCTGCACAGCGCCACCACCCGCGCCTGCATCTTTGCCACCATTCACCGGCCCGCAACCCTCAAGCTGATGGAGCTGCTGGAGAAGGCCGGCCTGTGCTGCTATGTGGGCAAGGTGAACATGGACCGCAACAGCCCTGACATCCTGCGGGAAACCTGCGCGGAATCCCTGGCGGAGACCCGCCAGTGGCTGCTGGACAGCGCCGCCTTCACCAAGAGCAAACCCATGCTCACCCCCCGCTTCACCCCCAGCTGCACCGACGAGCTGATGGCCGGTCTGGGCAAGCTGCAGAAGGAGTTCGGCGTGCCCATGCAGTCCCACCTGTCGGAGAACCTTTCCGAGATCAAGTGGGTGAGCGAGCTGTGCCCCGGCACCCGGTTCTACGGCGAGGCCTATGAGCAGTTTGGTCTGTTCGGCGGCGAGTGCCCCACCGTGATGGCCCACTGCGTATGGAGCGGCGCGGAAGAGCGTGCCCGCATGAAGGCCAACGGCGTGTTCATCGCCCACTGCCCCCAGTCCAACATGAACGTTTCCTCCGGCATTGCCCCCATCAAGAGCTACCTGCTGGAGGGCCAGAAGGTGGGGCTGGGCAGCGACGTGGCAGGCGGCGCGCATCTGTCCATCTTCCGTGCCATGACCGACGCCATCCAGTGCTCCAAGCTGCGCTGGCGTCTGGTGGACCAGAGCACTCCCGCCCTGACCATGCCCGATGTGCTGTATCTGGCCACCAAGGGCGGCGGCGCCTTCTTCGGCAAGGTGGGCAGCTTTGAGCCCGGCTATGAGTTCGACGCCATTGTGATGGACGATTCCAACCTGCCCACCACCCGGCTGTGCAGCCTGCCCGAGCGGCTGGAGCGGATGGTCTACCTGGGCGACGGCGCTCCCTGCGCCAAGTACGTGCAGGGCCAGCGGCTGTTCTGATTGTTCCGCATATGCTATAAACGCCGAGGGCGGCGCCGGAAACAAAACCGGCGCCGCCCTCTGGCGTTTTTCGTTATGGAAGGTTATGGAATCGGAGCGGATCAGACCCCGGCCCGCCGCAAAGCGGCATCCCCGGAAGCCGGTGGTTAATCTCCCACAGTTAGCAATAACTAACCTTATGGTATTATCATACAGGATGTCACCATAACCGTCCATCAAATCCTTGCACGGGATTTTTGTAACCTTGGCCCATTCCCCCTGGTACCGCTTTGCTCCAAACAGCACAACTGGAGCTTTTCCGGCCCTGCGTCGAAAAAAGTAAAATTTTTTCAAATTTGGTATTGACGATTGGCATAAGTCCTGCTATAATAATCAAGCGGTCGCAAGACGGCAGCGAACATCTGGGGGTATAGCTCAGCTGGGAGAGCGCTTGAATGGCATTCAAGAGGTCAGCGGTTCGATCCCGCTTATCTCCACCAGAAGACCTGAAACTTCGGTTTCAGGTCTTTTTCTTTTCCACCATGAATCCTCTTCATGGTGGAAAACCAATCCGGGGCAGCAGACATTCCACCGTGAAAAGGCTACCGTTTGTCCCTTTCTGAAGGGCCGTTCGCTTTTTTTCATTTTATTGAAAAAACTTTTCTTTTTCTGTTGACACGTCCCACATTTCCTGCTATAATAATCAAGCAGTCGCAAAACGGCAGCAAATATCTGGGGGTATAGCTCAGCTGGGAGAGCGCTTGAATGGCATTCAAGAGGTCAGCGGTTCGATCCCGCTTATCTCCACCAGAAAGACCTGAAACTTCGGTTTCAGGTCTTTTTCTTTTGTTTCAGGTTGCCCCCCATTCCGCAGCAGAAAAGCCCACCGGCGCGAATTTTCACCGGTGGGCTTTTGCTTTTTTAATTCCGTTCTGCTCAGCTGGCCTGCGGGGGATAATCACTCAGATTCACCACGCCCCAGCCTTCGGCGGTGCGCACCCATGCGGTGGACTCATCCGCTGCACTGGCCGCGCCCAGGAAGTCCATGCTGGTCTTCTGGCGGCCGGTCAGGCTGATGTAACCCCAGCCGCTCTCTGCCTTTACCGCGGCCCGGTCGCCGTTGAAGGGCAGGGCCTCCAGATACTGGCACTTCACCATCTCTTCGCCGGTCTCCTGGTTCACATAGCCCCACAGGCCGTTCTGCTTCACCGCGAAGGTGCCGGTGCTGGCCCGCTGGATTTCTTCATAGACCTGATTGTTCAGTGCAGTGCCGTCCGGCTTGAAGAGCATATAGCCCTCGGTCTCACCCACGATCACCGGGGCGGACTCGTCGTTCAAAAAGCTCCCCTTCCAGTTTGCATCCTCCTGGGTGGTGGGGGTGATGGTCACCACAGTGGCGATCACCGGCTCCAGCGTGTTCAACATCTCCTGGTTCCAGGAGACCAGCGTCTCCATGTTTTCCAGGTACAGGGCCTTGGTCTTGGTGTCGTAATAGATGGGGCTCTCGAACTGGCCATGCCCGCCGGAGCCGATCACCTCACCCTTGGCATTATAAATTTCGGTCTCGCCCTCGTTGGTGATACCGCACACCGGGCACCAGTGCACATCCTTTTCCGCCGGGATCACGATATTCCCCTTCAAGTCGATCACGCCGGTTTTTCCGTTCTGAGTGAAGAAGGCCAGCTGTTCCCGCTCCTCCAGGCTCAGCTGAGTCTGAGAGGGCGCAGAATAGTCCGCCAGCGAGGTCACGATGTCGATATCCTTCACCGGTCCCACCACAAAGCCCGCCTGGGGCTTGGGGGTAGCGGTTGGCGCTGCGCTGGCCTGGGGCTGCACGGTGGAAGGCGCGCTGGTCTTTTCCGGGCCGATCTCGGTCACATCGTAGCCATCGTTTGCTTTTTTGCAGGCGGTAAAGCTCGCCGCCAGGCACACCGCCAGCGCGGCGGCGATCCATTTTTTATTCAAGGGGGATTCTCCTCTCTGTGATGGCCCTGCGCGCTGTTGCAGTGCGGGCCGGGTTTTTGTTATTGTACCACGAAACTGTGAATTTTTCAAAAACGGAAACTTTTGAAACGTAAAGCAGCCTGCCGGTTCCGGCAGGCCGCTTTTGTTACTTATGATACTTAATATGGTTGTTGATGGCAAACGCCCGGTAGAGCTGCTCGGTGAGCACCAGACGGGCCAGCTGGTGGGGCAGCGTGATGCGTCCCAGGCTGATCTTCATGGCCGCCGCCTGCTTTACCATAGGGGCCAGACCATGGGAGGAGCCAATCACAAAGGCCATATCCCCCGCGCCGCTCATGGCCCGGTCCGCAATGGCCGCTGCCAGCTCCTCGCTGGAAACCAGCTTGCCCTCCACGCACAACGCCACCAGGGCCGCGCCCTTGCGCACATTGGCCAAAATTGCCCGGCCCTCCTTCTCCAGAGCCTTGTCGATCACTGCCTGGCTGGCGTTCTTCTCGCTGATGGTCTCCTCCGGCAGCTCGATGATGCGGAATTCACAGAAGGCTCCCAGCCGCTTCTGGTACTCGGCCACGCCCGCGGCAAAATAGCTGGCATTCAGCTTGCCGATACAAATCAAATCGATCTTTTGCATACTCGTTAAAACTCCATCCAATCACTGGGCTCGTTGCGCTTCTGGGCCTGGATGACCACATTCTCGCCGGGCTTGAGTCCCGCGCACAGAATCGCCTCCCGCACTGTGGCCAGCGCCAGCTCAGGGGTGTTGTTCTCCCGGCTCAGGTGGCACAGGGCGATCTTCTCGCAGCCGTCCTGCAGCAGCTCCAGCACCTTGGCGGCACACTCCGCATTGTCCAGGTGGCCCCGGTCGGACTGGATGCGCCGCTTCAGATGATAAGGATAGGACCCCATCATCAGGCAGTTACGGTCGTAGTTGGATTCCAGCGCCGCCAGCTTTACCCCGGCCAGCGCCTGGTGCACCTGGGGCGTGAGCACGCCCAGGTCGGTGGCGATGGCCATGATCCCGCCGTCCGGCGTGCGGATGCGGTAACCACAGCAGGGCACGTCGTGGCTGGTGGGAAACGCCTCCACCACAAAGCCGCCGATCTCCTCCGGCCGCCCCTCGATGGCGATCAGCTCAGCCGCCGGGGGCACCAGCTCCATGTCCAGCAGGTTGTCCAGCGTGGCGCTGCAGCCGTAGACCGGCACATTATAATGCTTCAAAAACACCCGCAGGCCCTGGATGTGGTCGGAATGCTCGTGGGTGACCAGAATGCCCTGCATGTCCGCCACGGCCAGCCCCATCTCCTTCAGGGCGTTCAGGGTGGTGCGGCAGCTTTTGCCCATATCAATGAGCAGATACTTGCCTTCGCAGCGCACCACCGAGCAGTTTCCGGAGGAACCGGAATAAAGAGAAGTAAAAAATGCCATGAATTCTCCTATATGTATACAAAAGGCCGCGGAAAACGCAGCTCCGCGGCCTTTTTCTTCTTCGGTCAGATGTGGGTTACAGTGCCTGCGGCAGACCGGTAGCGGGCTTTTCCACCCGACGGATGTCTGCGCCCAGACCCTGCAGCTTTTCCACCAGATCCTCGTAGCCGCGCTCGATGTGCGCGATCTCCGAAACCTCGCTGGTGCCCTTGGCGCTCAGCGCGGCCATGACCAGCGCGGCACCTGCCCGCAGGTCGGAAGCGCGCAGCGGCGCAGGCTGCAGCTCGGGCACCCCCTCGATCACGGCCACCTGGCCGTCCACCTGGATGTTCGCGCCCATGCGCACCAGCTCATCCACATAGCGGAAGCGGTTCTCCCAGATGCCCTCGGTCACGATGGAGGTACCCTTGGCAGTGGTGAGCAGCACGGTCATCAGAGGCTGCATATCGGTGGGGAAGCCCGGATGGGGCATGGTCTTAATCTTCAAGGGCAGCAGGTCGCCGGTACGGCATACCCGGATGGAGTCGTCATATTCCTCCACGGTCACGCCAGCCAGCTCCATCTTTGCGGTGATGGGCTCCAGATGCTTGGGGATCACGTTCTTGATGAGCACGTTGCCCCCGGTGATGGCGGCGGCCACCATGTAGCTGCCGGCCTCGATCTGGTCAGGGATAATGGAATAGGTGCAGCCGTGCATGCTCTTCTTGCCGCGGATGCGGATCACGTCGGTGCCCGCGCCGCGCACGTCGGCGCCCATCATGTTCAAAAAGTTGGCCAGGTCCACGATGTGGGGCTCCTTGGCCACGTTCTCCAGCACGGTCTGGCCCTCGGCCAGCACAGCACTGAGCATGGCGTTCATGGTGGCGCCCACCGACACATTGTCAAAGAACACATGCGCGCCCTTCAGGGGGCTGCCGCTCACCTTGATCATGCCGTACTCCACGGAATCGCCCGCACCCAGGGCGCTGAAGGCCTTCAGGTGCTGGTCAATGGGACGGGGGCCCAGGTTGCAGCCGCCGGGCATGGCGACCTGGCCGGAACCGAAACGGCCCAGCAAAGCACCCAGGAAGTAATAGCTCGCCCGCATCTGACGGGACAGATCGTCCGGCACCTCGGTGCTGCTGATGTGGGTGGTGTCGATCTCGTAGGTATTTTTATTGAGCATCCGCACCTTAGCGCCCAGGGCGGTGAGGATCTCCAGCGAGACGGCCACGTCGCTGATGGCGGGCACGTTCTCGATCACACATTTATCGGCTGCCAGGATAGTGGCGGGCAAAATGGCTACCACCGCGTTCTTTGCACCGCTGATGGTCACTTCACCCTGAAGGGGCTTACCCCCGTTGATAACAAATTTCTCCACGATAACTCTCCTTTGCGCGCTTTGAGGCGTTCTGCTTCAACTGCATCACAACTGTTATATTATACACCGGATTTCCGCGGAATGAAAGGTTTGAGAGTAGTATTTACGCATTTTGTAACCTCTATGCGCCAGCTGCGCACACGTATCCGGGAACTATGTTTTGGTTCAAACAATGTTTTTCGCAGAAAGGCACCTTTTTTAACCAAGCACCGGAATTTCCGCAAAAAAACCCCGGACTTTACTGGGGAATCCCAGAAAAGTCCGAGGTTAATCATAGCAGTTTTTTCGGCTTAGTGCAAGCCTTTTTGCGGGTTTTCAACCGGTTTTCCACTTATTTGTAGGGGAACCACTCACGGGCGGAGCGGCGCACGCCGTTCACATACACCTCAAAGTGGCAGTGGTTACCGGTGGAATTACCGGTGGAGCCCACATAGGCGATCACATCGCCCTGGCTTACCGCCTGGCCCACATGCACGTTCAACCGGCTGGCATGGGCGTACAGGGTCTGGTAGCCGTTGCCGTGGTTAATGATGACGTAGTTGCCGTAGCTGTAATGGTAGCCTGCAGTGGTCACAACACCGCTGTCCGCTGCGTAAATGGGGGTACCGTAGGGGGCGCAGATGTCCGCGCCCTTGTGGTAGCTGCTCATCCAGCGGCTCACGTAGCTGTAGCCGGGCACCGGCCACATGAGGCTGCCGCTGCCGGTACTGGCCAGGTCGCCATTGGCAAGCTTCTTGCCCTTGGCAATGATCTTGGTCACCGGCTCCTGCACCACCACCCGGTCGATGATGGTGGTCTCGCTGGGGGTGGAGGAATCGCCGTAGAACACCTGCTGCTGGGTCACCTCAGCCAGGCCCTCCGCACCATCCTGAATGATCTTGGTGGAACCGAAGGCCAGCTCGTTGTCCTCCTGCTCCTCGGTGCTGTAGGGGATGGTCTCCTGATAGGTGCTGATGAGGGTCCGCTTCACCTGCAGATAAGGCATGGCCTGACTGATGGTCAGCACATCGCCCACATAGAAGCTGCTGGAGAAATCCTGCTGGGGGTTCTGCGCCTGCAGCTCGTCCACACTGATGCCGAAGCTGCCTGCCACGGTCCAGGGGGTATCACCCTGCTGCACTGTGTAGTAAACAGCGCCCTGCTCTTCTCCGTGGAACTTTTCGATGATATCCTCCACCGGCACAATGGTGTCGGTGAAATAGAGGCTGTTTTCCAGCCGGATATCCTTGGTGAATTCCACCGTCAGGTTCGGATTGTCCGGGTCCTCATAGGGGGCCGTCATGCTGTCCAGGTCCGCCTGCAGCACATCGCCCTCGGTGGTCACCGCCACCAGCTCATCGTTCACGTAAACACCGGTGGCGTTCTGGATCTCGTCGCTGGAGCTTTCCAGAATGGCGGCCGCCATCTGGTTTTCATCCATCACATCCTCGCCCACGGCGATCTGGTAGGAGGGCTCTACGGTCCAGCCTTCCCGGTCGGTGCCCGCATAGTTGATACGCTGGGCCACCTCTTCCTTGGCGGAGTCGAACACCTGCTCGGTCTGCACATAGCCCACCACGCTGCCGTTCACTTCCACCGCCAGAACATAGTTGTATTCCAGCACGGTATGTACCGTATAGCCGAACACCGCCAGTGCCGCCACCGGCAGCACATAGGCAGCCGCACGGCCCAAAAGCGGGAAATATTTGTGTACGCCGGAGGCAAAGTACCGCAGGCCCTCCTTGGCCGCGTGGGCTGTGCCTACCTGCTTTTCCTCCTGCACCCGGGCGCGGATGTTCTTCGCGCCGTTTGCCATGCGGGCAAAGGGTGCCGTCAGGTCCTGCGCGCCGGTTTTCAGCGCGCCCTTGACCAGGCCTGCCACCCGGCCCCAGATCCAGGCAATACGCTCGCCCGCCTTCCGGATGCAGTTCCATGCGAAACGCACCATCCGCCGGGCGGTATATTCGCCCCAAAAGCCTACGTTATATAAAAACTGCCCCAGCACCGCTGTTTCCGGGTGCCGTTTGGCCCGCTCGATCCAGGGGCCAGCCTTCTGCAGGATTTTCTGTTTGATCGCTTCCCATCTGCCCGGGCCTTTGCCGGGAGAGGGGGAGCCGGTCTGCTGCTCTTGTTGGTTGTTCTTTTCTTCCGTTTCCGGGGTCTTTTCCAAAATCGCCAGCCTGACCGCCCTCCTTCCTTGCTTTTATACATCCCCCATTATAGCGCGAAAAGGGGCAAAAGGGCAAGGATTTGGCAGTTTTTTTCACACTCCTTTCAAATCCGGTGGAAAAATACAAGCAAAAAGCAAAGGCAATCCCGCACAATTCCAGGTAGTGGAGCGCGCCGGAAATTTTTTGTGATATGAACCAAAAAGCACAGCCAAGCCTTGGTGGCTTGGCGAGCATTTTTGGAAAATAGCACGGAAAATTTTGGCGCGATACGCCGCCTGAGCCGTCAGGCGTGAATTGTGCGGGGTTGCCTAAAATTATTTATTTGGGAAAAAGTCTCTCGGCTGCTGGCGCGCACCGTTCAGCCGAATCTCGAAATGGCAATGGTTTCCGCTGGATATACCGGTGGACCCCACATAGGCGATCACCTGGCCCTGCGTCACGGTCTGCCCCGCCCGCACCGCCAGACTGCTGGCATGGGCGTACAGGGTCTGGTAACCGTTGCCGTGGTTGATGACCACATAGTTGCCGTAGCTCCAGTGATACCCTGCCACCGTAACCTGGCCGGAGGCCGACGCCAGAATCTCGGTGCCGTAATTGGCTCGGATATCCACGCCTCCGTGAATCTTGCCACCCGCGCCCAGCATCCACCGGCTGATGCCCCGGTAGGCGGGCACCGGCCAGATCAGGGTGCTGCCGTCGGAAAGGTAGGCGATGTTTTCCGCCGGGACGTACTGGCCCATGGCCACGATACGGGTCACCGGCTGCTGCACCACCACCCGATCGATGACCGTGGTCTCGCTGGGGGTGTCGGAATCCCCGTAGAACACCTGCTGCTGGGTGATTTCGGCCACGCCCTCGGCCCCCTCCTGCACCACCTGCACGGTGCCCATGGGCAGGGTGGGGTCCTGCTGCTCCTCGGTGTCGTAGGGAATGCTTTCCTGATAGGTGCTCACCAGCGTGCGCTTCACCTGCAGGTAGGGCATGGCCTGGCTGATGGTCAGCTGCCCGCCCACCGGGAAGCCGGAGCTGGAGGAAAAATCCCGGTCCGGGTTCTGTGCCTGCAGCTCGTCCACACTGATGCCGAAGCTGCCCGCCACGGTCCAGGGGGTATCCCCGTCCTGGATGGTGTAATACACCGCCCCCTGCTCCTCGCCGTGCAGCTTCTCGATGATCTGTTCCACCGGCACCAGGGTGCTGGTGAAATAAATGCTGTCCTCGCAGCGCACCTCCTTGTTGAAGGCCACGGTCAGATTCGGGTTGTCCGGGTCCTCGTAGGGGGAGGTCATGCTGTCCAGCTCCTGGCGCAGCCGGTCGCCCTCGGTGGTCACCGCCACCAGTTCGCCGTTCACATACAGACCGGTGGCGTTCTGAATTTCATTGCTGGAGCTTTGCAGAATGGCATCCGCCATCTGGTTTTCGTCCAGCACCTGCTCCCCCACCGCAATCTGGTAGGAGGGTTCCACGGTCCAGCTCTCTTCCCCCGCGCCCGCATAGTTGATGCGCTGGGCCACCTCTTCCCTGGCGGAGTCGAACACCTGCTCGGTCTGCACATAGCCCACCACGCTGCCGTTCACTTCCACCGCCAGAACATAGTTGTATTCCAGCACGGTATGTACCGTATAGCCGAACACCGCCAGCGCCGCCACCGGCAGCACATAGGCAGCCGCACGGCCCAAAAGCGGGAAATATCTGTGTACGCCCAGGGCAAAGTACCGCAGGCCCTCCTTGGCCGCATGGGCCGTGCCTGCCTGCTTTTCCTCCTGCACATGGGCGCGGATGTTTTTCGCACCGCTGGCCATGCGGGTGAACGGCGCGGTCATATCCTGCACACCGGTTTTCAGCGCGCCGGTTACCAGACCGGATGCCCGCTTCCAGACCAGGACGCAGCGCCGCCCCAGAAAGCAGCAGGCCTTCCAGATTCCCCGTACCAGCCGCCGGGCGGTATATTCTCCCCAGAACCCCACATCGTAGAGAAACTGCCCCAGCACCGCCGCACCCCGGCCAAAGCGCAGCCGCTTTGCCAGGCGGACCGCCGCCGCCCGCAGCCGGAGCCACCGCTCTCTGCCGTTTTTCTGCCCGTTCGGGGTTTTGTTTTCCACGCATTGTGCCATAAAAAAGCGCCCTCCGCCTTTCTTCTACAAATTGTACAATATCATTATAGACAACTTGTAGAACAAAAGGCAACCGGCGGGCAGCCATTTTCACAGGGTTTTCAAACTTTTTTCGGCAGAGCAAAGGGCGGCGCAGCCCCTCTGCGGGGACGCGCCGCCCTTGTGATTTTATTCCAGCAGGCTCTGCATATCCGGCGGAAGCGGGCTTTCCACCACCACGGTTTTTTGGGTGCCCGGCTCGGTGAACTCCATCCGGGCGCAGTGCAGCGCCTGACGGCCGATGCGCTCCCGGCTTCCACCGTACAGCTCATCCCCGGCCAGCGGGCAGCCGATGTGGGCAAAGTGCACCCGCAGCTGATGGGTGCGTCCGGTGATCGGAACCGCCGCCACCAGGCACAGGCCGTTTTTCTCCTGCTCCACCTGATAGCGGGTGTGGCTGGGCTTGCCCTCCGGAGCCACCTGCCGCAGGATGATGCTCCCCGGCGCCCGGGCGATGGGCGCGTCGATCTGCCCCTCTTTCTGGGTCGGGCACCCCTCCAGTACCGCCCGGTACACCTTGCTCACCCCTTTGGCCAGCAGCGGAGCGGCATAGGCGTTTTTGGCGCAGAGCACCAGGCCGGAGGTATCCTTATCAATGCGGTTCACCGGCCGGAACATGCTCTGTTGCCCCCGCTGACGCAGCAGGCCCATATAGGCATTGGCCAGCGTGCCGTCCGCATAATTCAGGGTGGGATGCACTGCCATGCCCGCGGGCTTTTCCAGCACCATCACGTGCTGGCTCTCGTAGGCGATGGTCAGCGGGATGTCCTGGGGCTCCACGGTGGTGGGCTTTTCCGGCGGCAGCACAAAGGTGACCATCTGCCCGGCGTGCACCGTGTCACAGGTACGGGCGGGGCCGTCCTCCACCCAGAAGCCGCCGGTCTCGTTTTTCACCGCCTTGATCAGCGTGGCCGACACGCCGCTGGCCCGCAGAAAATCCCGCAGGCAGCCGCCCTCAAAGCGGGGCGGCACAATAAAGCTCAGTTCCATGGGGTCCTTTCCCTCTTTCGTTGGTTTTGCTGTTGTACTGGCATTATAGCATTTTCCCGCACTGTCGGGCAAACAAAAAGGGGCACCCGCGCGGGGTGCCCCAAAGAAAATGCAATGATTAGTAGGCGATGCCCTGAGCGATCATGCTGTCGGCCACCTTGATGAAGCCGGCCACGTTGGCGCCCACCATCAGGTTGCCGGGGGCGTCGCAGGCTACGGAAGCATCGTAGGCAGCGTGGAAGATGCCCTTCATGATGCCCTTCAGGCGCTCGTCCACTTCCTCGAAGGTCCAGGACAGGCGCAGGCTGTTCTGGCTCATCTCCAGGCCGCTGGTGGCAACACCGCCGGCGTTGGCCGCCTTGGCGGGACCATACAGCACGTTGTTGGCCAGGAAGATCTCGATGGCTTCGGGGGTGCTGGGCATGTTGGCGCCCTCGCACACCACGGTGCAGCCGTTGGCAACCAGAGCCTTGGCGCTCTCGCCGTCCAGCTCATTCTGGGTGGCGCAGGGCAGGGCGATGTCGCAGGGGATGGTCCAGATGCCCTTGCAGCCCTCTGTGAAGGTAGCGCTCTCCTTGGCGTTGGCGTACTCCACGATGCGGGCGCGGCGGACCTCCTTGATGTCCTTCATCAGGTCCAGATCAATGCCGTTGGGATCGTATACATAGCCGGTGGAATCGCTCATGGCGACTACCTTGGCGCCCAGCTCGGTGGCCTTCTGGCAGGCGTAGATGGCCACGTTGCCGCTGCCGCTGATCACAACGGTCTTGCCCTCGAAGCTGTCGGACCGCATGCACTGCAGGGCTTCCTGGGTGAAGTAGCACAGGCCGTAGCCGGTAGCCTCGGTGCGGGCCAGGCTGCCGCCCCAGTTCAGGCCCTTGCCGGTGAGCACGCCGGTGAACTCGTTGCGCAGGCGCTTGTACTGGCCGTACATGTAGCCGATCTCACGGCCGCCCACGCCGATATCGCCGGCGGGAACGTCGGTGAACTGGCCGATGTGCTTGCTCAGCTCGGTCATGAAGCTCTGGCAGAAGCGCATGATCTCCGCATCGCTCTTGCCCTTGGGGTCGAAGTCGGAGCCGCCCTTGCCGCCGCCCATGGGCAGGCCGGTCAGGCTGTTCTTGAAGGTCTGCTCGAAGCCCAGGAACTTGATGACCGAGGCGTTCACGCTGGGATGCAGGCGCAGGCCGCCCTTGTAGGGGCCGATGGCGCTGTTGAACTGAACGCGGTAGCCACGGTTCACCTGGACCTTACCGGCGTCGTCCACCCAGGAAACACGGAACTGGATGAAGCGCTCGGGCTCCACCATGCGCTCCAGAACGCCGTTCTTCTCATACTCCGGGTGCTTTTCCACCAGGGTCTGCAGGCTCTCCAGAACCTCGCGCACAGCCTGCAGGAACTCAGGCTCGTTGGGGTTGCGGGCTTCCACCTGTGCATATACACGGGCCAGGTAATCGTTTTTGAACATAACGTACTTCCCCTTTCAAACGATCATCATTGATAGGCAGCGGATCAGATCTATCGCGTTTATCGATCAGGGCCAAAGCCCTGCTGCACTGCTATGCATTTTATTATAAAACCGTATTAAAGTGTTTGCAAGAAAAAACTTTTCCCGGCAAAGCAGTTTTTCCGGCACCCCGGCCAATATTTTTTGTGCAAATTCACAAAACGCTTTGGCAAATCAGTCATACTTTTCCCAAAAGGGCCGGGTTTTCGGTCCGGGCTTGCGCCCAAAGCCGTTGTGTGATACAATATGGAACGGAAAACGAGTGGAACATACGGCAGCGGGGCGGCATTGCGTTCGCTTTGAGGAAAGTCCGGGCTTCACAGGGGAATGGTAACTGCTAACGGCAGCCGGGGGCGACCCCAGGGATAGTGCAACAGAAAGAAACCGCCGCGTTTTGCGGTAAGGATGGAAAGGCGAGGTAAGAGCTCACCAGCGCACTGGCGACTTTGCGGCTATGTAAACCCTACCAGAAGCAACACCCGTATGGGGCATACAGCGCTCCCCGCGCGCCCCGGAGGTGGCATGAACCCTGCGGCAACGCAGGGTCTAGACAGATTGCCGTTTAATACAGAACCCGGCTTACGGTCCGGTCGTTTTCTATCAAAAAGGGCGTGTTTCCCGTTTGGGAAACACGCCCTTTTTGACGTTCAAAGCCCTAAAAGCAGGTCCAGCAGCAGCAGGGTGATGACCCCCGGCGCGCCCAGCACCACCGCCATGAAGCTGGTGGCCCAGTTCAGCGCCAGGCTCACCCCGGTGACCGGCGCCAGCAGGTTCACCGCCCCCAGCGCCCCCATTCCGGTGAGCGCCGCACTCAGAGCCGTGCGCAGCGGGCGGCGGCTGCGCCCCGCGGCCAGCCCCACCGCCACCAGCAGCACGGCTGCTCCCAGGGCCAGCGCCGTCACAGAATGGCCCGCAGCCCCTGGGCCCGGGCCTTGCGCTGGTAGTAGCGGTAGCGGCTTTGGATGGCCTGATACTCATAGATCAGCGCGTCGATCAATTCCGGTTCCGTCTCCAGATCAAAGCACATCTGGTTCTGACGCATCTGCGCAAGGCAGCGACGCAGCTGCTCTTCTAACGGCAGCACCCGGCATGCCTCCCGGTCCAGCCGCTCCTGCCGGTCCTCGGTCAGGGCCCGGGCCACCCGCTGCAGGGCGGGTGGCCGTTTGGCGGCAGCTTCCATCATTGGCGATCCACTCCCTTCGAATCCTTCCTGTTTATGGATATGCTTCCAGTATGGCCCGGTAGACCCGGTTCGATTCCGTCTGCATACAAAAAATAACCGCTCGCTTTGTGTGTTGCAAAGCAAGCGGTTATTTTTTACTCTTTGGTGCGGGGAACGCTCCATTCCCCTTCCTCCTGCTGCCGGTCCAGCTCCAGCGGCTGCAGGATGCGGTAACCGCCCCGGGTCTTTTCCAGGATGCCCCGGGCGCACAGCTCGTTCATGGTGCGCAGAAGGTGACGGTAGCTCACCCCCAGATATTCGGCGGTCTCGGTGAGTCGGCCGGTGAACACGCCCTCCCGCTGGCTTCGGGCGATATAGGCCCGCAGCCGGGCTTCCAGCGGTGCCAGAATATTGAGGGTATCGTTCACCGCGTTGCGGGCCACGATCTGGGCCAGCATGTGGGCCACCCGGTTCATGAACCGGATGTTCCCCCGCAGGCTGGCGGCGTATTTTTGCATGGGCAGCGCCACGCAGCGCACGGTGCTGTCCGCCTGCAGGCTGGTGGTGACGGCCTCGCCGGTCATCAGCTCCACCTCACCCACCAGGGTACCGGGCCCGTTGTAGCAGAACAGCAGGGTCTTGTCCGCCGGGGTAACTGCACACACCTTCACCCGGCCCTCCACCACGAAGAGCAGCTCCTCCATGGGGCAGCCCTGACGGCAGAGGAAATCCCCCCGCCGGTATTGGCGCAGGCGGGCATCCGGGTAATCCTTCCGCTCCAGCCCAAAATCCTCCAGCTGCTTCCAGTATTGTTCCAGCCGGTCCTGCCTGTTTTCCATCCTTTACCTCATCTGCTCCTGCGCGGCCTGCAGCGGCGCCTGGGGCTTGCGGCTGGCCAGCGCCGAGCCCAGCGCACAGACAAGGCCCAGCACACCCGCGACGCGGAATACATCCGCCGGGTTCTCACCCACAAAGCCTGCCAGAAAGCCGGTGATGTAGGGCGAGGCGAAATAGCCCACGTTCACCACCGTGAGCACTGCGGCGGTGACGGCGGCCAGGCGGCGGGGTCCCGCGCAGCGGGAGAAGCCCAGCATCAGGTTGGGGCTGAACAGGCCCATGCCCAGAAACGCACCCGCCACGCACAGCACTGCGCCGGGCAGGCTGATCCACAGGCTGCCCGCCAGATACAGCGCACCCAGAATGCCGAAGGCCCAGGTCATGGTAAAGCGGCCGGTGCGGCGCTCGAACCAGGCAAAGCCGGTGGAAATCAGCCCCGCCAGCACGCAGCCCGCCGCGCTGATCACACCGGTGAGGGCGGTATCGCCCAGGCCGTAGCCCTCCACATACAGGGAAAGGTGGGTGTTTACCATATAGAACAAAGCCGCGAAGGCAAAGCCCTCCACTGCCAGACGCACCGCGCCGGACAGGCTGAACCAGTCGCCTTCTTCCTGCGGGAGCTCCTGGCTGTGGCTCTGACGGGGCAGGAACAGCACCGCCAGCACCAGCGGCACCAGCACCGCCAGAAAGCACAGGTACACATTGTACCAGCCGCTGCGGGCCAGCACGCCGCCCACCAGAGTGGCGGCCACACGGCCCAGCTGCAGCATACCGGTGACCATGCCCATCACCCGGCTGCGCTCCTCGCCTTCAAAACCGTCGTTCACCAGCAGCGGATAGAGGGTGGCCTGCATGCCGTAGGCCGCGCCCATGACCACGCTGGCGGCGATCAGGGCGGGCAGATTTTCCCGCAGCACAAAGCTTGCAAGGCCCGAGCCGAAAAACACAGCCAGCGCCGTGATGGAAAGCTGGCGGCGGCTGAACCGTTTCTCCAGCCAGGGCTCGGCCACAATGCCCGCGATGCCGGTCAGGTTGGGCAGCGTGAGCAACAGCAGCACCGTGTTCTGGGGCTGGTCCGGAAAGGCAGCCACCATGCCGGACACTGCCACCGACGGGATCATATACAGCAGATTCACAAAACAAATGGCCGCAATGGCCACCTTCAAGGGGGTACGCTTCATCAATGCTTCTCCTTTGTTGGGGGTGGTGCGGCGGATTCTGCCGCTCTTTCCTCTGTGTCCCATTCTAACACAACCGGGGCCCGAACGGGCAAGGACATCCGTCACAGAAAACGGGCGGGCCTGTTTGGTCCGCCCGCATTTGGGGTTACTCGGTTTCTTCCAGGGCAAAATCCACCCGGCCCAGAGCCACGTCCGCCCGGTCCACCCGGACACGGACCCGGTCGCCCAGGCTCCACTGGCGGCCGCTCACCGGGTCCTTCAGACGCATGGATTCGATCAGCTGGGGCTCGCCCTTGCAGATGCTCTCGGCGTGCACCAGGCCCTCCACGGTGTTCTCCAGCTCCACATAGATGCCCTGGGGTGCCACGCCGCAGACCACGCCCTCGAACACCTCGCCCAGATGGGCGTGCATGTATTCCGCCTTATAGCAGGCCTCGGTGGAGCGCTCCAGCTGCATGGCCGCCACCTCGCAGGCGCTGGACTGGGCGCTGGCCTCCCGGGCAAACCAGGCATAGCGCCGGTTCAGCTCCTCCAGGCTGGTGCCGCCCAGCCAGTCACTGAGGATACGTTGGATGGCCAGGTCCGGATAACGGCGGATGGGGCTGGTAAAGTGGGTGTAATCCTCCAGCGCCAGGCCGTAATGGCCCTTGGGCTCGGGCTCATAGCAGGCCTTGGCCATGGCCCGCAGCACACCGGTGTGCACCACCGGCTGCAGGTCGGTGCCCCGGGTGGAATCCAGCAGGGCGGCCAGCTCCTTCTGGGTGGGCGCCTCACCGGCAAAATGGTCCGGCAGGCCACAGACCCGCAGCATACCGGTCAGCCGCTCCACCCGCTCCGGGTTGGGGGCCTCGTGCACCCGGTAGACGAAGGGCAGCTGATTGCGGCGGGCCAGCTGTGCCGCGCACTGGTTGGCCAGCAGCATGAATTCCTCGATCATGCACTCGGTCACCCCGCGGCTGCGCCGCTGGATGTCCACGCAGCGGCCCTCCTCGTCCAGCACCAGCTTGGCCTCCTCGGTCTCCAGCTCGATGCCGCCCCGCTCCCGGTGCAGCTTTGCCCGCTGCTCATAGAGCTTTTGCATCAGAGGCAGCTGAGGCCACACCTCCTCGTATTTTTCCACCAGCTCGGGGGTCTCGTCCCCGGCCAGCAGCTGGTTCAGCTCACTGTAAACGCCCTTGACCCGGCTGCGGATCACGGTCTTTTCAAACCGGAAATCCCGCAGCTGTCCATCCTCGGTCAGCTGCATGATGCAGGAGAAAGCCAGCCGGTCCTCGCCCGGGTTCAGGCTGCACAGCCCGTTGGAGAGCTGGCGGGGCAGCATGGGAATCACGCTGTCCGCATAATAGATGGAGGTGCCCCGGCGCATGGCCTCCTTGTTCAGCTCGCTGCCCGGCTTCACATAATGGCTCACATCCGCGATGTGCACCCCCAGCTCCCAGCCGTTTTCCACCGCCAGCAGCGAAATGGCATCGTCGATGTCCTTGGTGGAGGCGGCGTCGATGGTGAAGATGGGCCAGCTGCGCAGATCGGTGCGCTTTTTCAGGTCCGAGGGCTGGATGCCCTCCAGCTTGCGGGCCTCGGCCTTCACCCTTTCAGGGAAGTGCCGGCCCACACCGGCGGCATACAGCAGGGCCTTGGCGCAGTTTTTGGCGGCCTGGGCACTACCGAAGCGCAGTGCCACACCCACTCGGTGGTCCTCATAGTCCTCGCCCCGGCTCAGCAGCTCCACCGCTGCCTTGTCGCCGTCCGATGCGCCGCCCGCGGCGCTCTTTTTCACCTGCAAACGCACAAAGGGGCATTCGTCCGGCAAAAGATACAGCCGCTCCTTCTCCCGCACAATGGTGCCCACAAAGTTTTTGCGGGGCTGCACCACTGCCAGAATCTCGCCCTCCCGGGAGCCGGGCACCTTGGGCCGGTCGAACAGCTTCACCAGCACCCGGTCGCCGGGCAGTGCGCCGCACAGCGCCCGGCCGGGAATGAAGATATCGCCCTTCTGGTCGTTTTCCGGCGCGGCAAAGCCAAAGCTGGGCCCCAGCTTGACCAGCACGCACTCCAGCGTGCCCTCGGCCTTGGTGTCCTTCGCCAGGAAATAGGCGCCGCTCTTCTGGCGGATCTTGCCCTTTTTCTGCAGCTCCTCCACGGTCTGCTGCACCTTTTTGTCGTTGCCCAGCTTGTCCTTCAGTTCTTTGAGACGCCTGGGCTTTTTCTCCAGCTCCCGCAGGATTTTGGATCGAATGGACATGGCGTTTCCCTCCCTCTCTGGGCCCTGCGCCCCTCGCGCCGGGCCATGTAAAGACAAAAAGGGCCCGCGCAATGCGGGCCCTCTTGCTTGTTAGTTCATGCTCATAACGCTCAGCACGCTGACCGCGATCATGACAACAAAGAAAACGATGCCCACGATCTTGGTGTACTTGGCGAGCTTCACGTCCTTGGCACGGGTACGGCCGGCTTCCATCATGCCGCCCTCACCGGCGATGGCGCCAGACAGGCCGCGGCCCTTGGACTCCTGGGACAGGGTTAAAAATACGATCACGATGGCGGCCAGAATCAGCACGACACCGCTGATGATCTCGATGATACTCATAGTGTAAACGCTCCTCCGCTTTTTATACACGCTAATATGCAAGTATGATGATACCACACAGACCCGCAAAATGCAAGGGTTTTACCCGGTTTTACTGGCCCAGCTGCAGCTGCTCAGCCACGTCCTCCTCCCGCACCAGAGCGCCTGCGGCGGGCAGGCTGCGCACCCGGTAACGGTGGGGGTTGGCCAGCTCCAGCTCAGCGGCGGGCTTGACCCATTCGATGTGCTGGTTTTTCTTCAGGGTGATCACCGCCACGCCCGCGGTGTCGCGGGTCTGCTTTTCGGCGATCTGGGTGGTGTGGGCCAGCAGCATCCGGCCGCCGCTGGTGCGAACCGCCAGCTCGGTCTCCTCGGGCAGCTGCACCATGCAGGCCAGCTGCTCCTTGTCGCTGTAGGCCTTGAGCAGCTTTTTCCGGTTCTGCTTGGTGGCGTAGCTGTTCATGGGGATCTTGGCGAACTTGCCGTTGGCATAGGCGAACAGCATGTAGCCCTTGTAATCCAGGGTGACCGCCATGTAGACCGGCAGCTCGCCCTCGTCCATGCCCAGGCTGGCCGCCACGAACTCGCCCATCACGCTGGCCTTGGTGTCGGCAAAATCCGCCGCGCGGCACTTGTACACCTGCCGCTGGTCGGTGAAGAACAGCAGCCAGGCGTCGTTGCGGGTTTCGATCTGCTGCACCACCTCGTCGCCCTCCTTGAGCTTCTGCTCGCCGCTCATGCGCAGCGACTGGGGGGTGATCTTCTTGAAGTAGCCCTCCCGGGTGAAGAAGACGGTGACCGGGTAATCCGGCAGGCTCTCCTCCTCGGCGGTGGAGTCCGCGGTCTCCACGTCGTACAGAATCGTGCAGCGGCGGGGCTGGCCGTATTTCTTGGCCACCGCGTTCAGCTCGTCAATGATGATGCGGCGGATCTTGGCCTCGGATTTCAGAATGTCCTCCAGGCGGGCGATCTCGGCCTCCAGGTCAGCAATCTCCTGGGTGCGCTTGAGGATGTATTCCCGGTTCAGATGGCGCAGCTTGATCTCGGCCACGTACTCGGCCTGGGTCTCGTCGATGCCGAAGCCGATCATCAGGTTGGGCACCACCTCGGCGTCCTCCTCGGTCTCCCGCACGATGCGGATGGCCTTGTCGATGTCCAGCAAAATGGCCTCCAGGCCCTTCAAAAGGTGCAGGCGCTTCTGCTTGCCCTGCAGGTCGTGATAGGTGCGGCGGCGCACACATTCCACCCGGAAGGCCACCCACTCGTTCAGAATCTGCCGCACGCCCAGCACTCGGGGCTGGCCGCCGATGAGCAGGTTGAAGTTGCAGGCAAAGCTGTCCTCCAAAGGGGTGGTGCGGAACAGCTTCTGCATCAGCTTGTCCGGGTCCTGGCCGCGCTTCAGATCAATGGTCAGCTTGAGGCCGTTCAGGTCGGTCTCGTCGCGCATGTCGCTGATTTCCTTGATCTTGCCGGTCTTCACCAGCTCGGCGATCTTGTCCATCACCGCCTCCACCGTGGTGGTGGGAGGAATGCGGGTGATCTCCAGCATGTTGCCGTCCTTCTCGTAACGGTACTGGGCGCGCACCCGCACGCTGCCGCGGCCGGTCTCGTAGATCTTGCGCAGCTCGGCCTCGTTGTACAGAATCTCACCGCCGCCCACAAAATCCGGAGCGGGCAGGGTGGTGAGCAGGTCGTGATCCGGGTGGCGCATCAGGGCCACGGTGGTCTCGCACAGCTCCGCCAGGTTGAAGGAGCAGATGTTGGAGGCCATGCCCACGGCGATGCCCAGGGTGTTGTTGGCCAGAATGGTGGGGAAGGTCACCGGCAGCAGGGTGGGCTCGGTGGTGGTGCCGTCGTAGTTGGGCACAAAGTCCACGGTCTCCTTGTCGATGTCCCGGAACAGCTCCTCGCACACTGCTTCCAGCTTGGCTTCGGTGTATCGGCTGGCGGCGTAGGCCATATCCCGGCTGTAGGCCTTGCCGAAGTTGCCCTTGGAATCCACAAAGGGCACCAGCAGGCTCTCGTTGCCCCGGCCCATGCGCACCATGGTTTCGTAGATGGCCGCGTCGCCGTGGGGGTTCAGGTGCATGGTGCTGCCCACGATGTTGGCGCTCTTGGTGCGGGCGCCCTTTAACAGGCCCATGCCGTACATGGTGTACAAAAGCTTGCGATGGGCGGGCTTGAAGCCGTCGATCTCCGGCAATGCGCGGGAGACGATGACGCTCATGGCGTAGGGCATGTAGTTCTTTTCCAGGGTCTCGGTGATGGGGCTCTGAATTACAACGCCCGCGTCCAGGATCTCCACGTTATCGCCCAGCTGGGGCCGGGCGGGGGTGGCGCGTTTGGTCTGTTTTTTTGCCATTGCTCTTCTCTCCTCCCCTTACGAAAGATCCAGGTCGTCCAGGTATTCCACGCCGTGCTGGGCAATGTGCTCCTTACGGCCGGCCAGGTTGTCGCCCAGCAGCAGATCGAACACGGCGGCGGTGTGCTCCACGTCCTCCGGGTTCACCTTGATCAGACGGCGGCTCTCCGGGTTCATGGTGGTGAGCCACATCATCTCCGGGTCGTTCTCACCAAGACCCTTGGAGCGCTGGATGGTATACTTCTCCTTGCCGATGCGGGAAAGGATGTTCGCCTTTTCCGGCTCGGTGTAGGCAAAGTAGGTCTTGTTTTTGGTATTGATCTCGTACAGCGGGCTTTCGGCGATGTACACATAGCCCTCGTTGATCAGGGTAGGGGTGAGCCGGTAGAGCATGGTCAGGATCAGGGTGCGGATCTGGTAACCGTCCACGTCGGCGTCGGTACAGATGACCACCTTGTTCCAGCGCAGGTTTTCCAGGTTGAAGGTGGCCAGGTCCTTTTTGGCCTTGCCGCCCAGCTCCACGCCGCAGCCCAGCACCTTGATCAGATCGGTGATAACATCGGACTTGAAAATGCGGTCATAGTCCGCCTTCAGGCAGTTCAGAATCTTGCCGCGCACCGGCATAATGCCCTGGAACTCGGAGTCCCGGCTGGTCTTGACCGCGCCCATGGCGGAATCACCCTCCACGATGTACAGCTCGCGGCGGCTCACATCCTTGGTGCGGCAGTCCACGAACTTCTGCACCCGGTTGGCGATGTCGATCTGGCTGGTCATCGTCTTCTTGATGCTCTGGCGGGTCTTTTCCGCATGCTCGCGGCTCTGCTTGTTGATGAGCACCTGCTGGCAGATTTTCTGGGCCTCTTCCGGGTTCTCCAGGAAGTAGACCTCCAGATTGTGCTTCAAAAACTCAGTCATGGCCTGGGCCACGAACTTGTTGGTGATGGCCTTTTTGGTCTGGTTCTCGTAGCTGGTGCGGGTGGAGAAGGTGCTGGACACATACACCAGGCAGTCCTGCACGTCGGCAAAGGTGATCTTGCTCTCGTTCTTTTTGTACAGGCCCTTGGTCTTCAAAAAGTTATCGATCTGGTTCACAAAGGCGGTGCGCACCGCACGGTCCGGGCTGCCGCCGTGCTCCAGCCAGCTGGAGTTGTGGTAGTATTCCAGCATCTGCACCTTGTTGGAGAAGCAGAAGGCGGCGCTCATCTTCACCCGGTAGTCCGGCTGGTCCTCCCGGTCCCGGCCGGTGGCGGTAGACTCGCAGTAGCGGGTGGGGGTGATGTAATCCAGACCCACGGTCTCGTTCACATAGTCCTCGATGCCCTTTTCATAGCGGAACTCGATGGTCTGCTTTTCCGGTCCGGTCTGGTCCACAAAGACAAGATCCAGGCCCGCATTGACCACTGCCTGCCGCTTCATGGTGTCGGTGAAATACTCGGTGGGCACGTTCACGTCGGTGAACACCTGGGTGTCCGGCTTCCAGCGGATGATACTGCCGGTGCGGCGGCCCTTGAAGGGCTCCTTCACCATCTCGCCCGCGGGCTCGCCCTGCTTGAAGTCCAGATGATAGTGGAAGCCGTCCCGGTAAATGTCGGCGGTCATCCACTCGCTGGCGTACTGGGTGGCGCACAGGCCCAGGCCATTCAGGCCCAGGGAATACTCGTAGTTGTCCTCCCCGGCAGAGTACTTGCCGCCGGCGTACATCTCGCAGAACACCAGCTCCCAGTTGTAGCGCTGCTCCTTGGGGTTATAGTCCACCGGGATGCCCCGGCCAAAATCCTCCACCTGGATGCTGCCGTCCGCAAAGCGGGTGAGCAGAATCTTCTCGCCGTAGCCCTCGCGGGCTTCGTCGATGGAGTTGGAAAGGATCTCGAAGATGGAATGGGCACAGCCCTCCACGCCGTCCGAGCCAAAGATAACGGCAGGGCGTTTGCGCACCCGGTCCGCGCCCTTCAGGCTGGAAATACTGTCGTTGCCATATTCCTGTTTTTTGGCCAACCTGTTCTACCTCCTGTTGGTTTTGGGGCTTCTCTCCCCCGTTCTCCCCCTCTGTCTGCGCCGCAGGCAAGCCCTCGCGCACCGGGGATTTTCTTATTTTCTTGAATGCATACCATATTATTTAACCACGCCCCGGCGGAAAATGTCAAGGCAGGCCGGGCCCGGCGGAGCGCTCTGCCGGGCCGTTTGCAGGCCATCGGGCAGCGGTTTTCCGGACTTTCGGCTCTGCATTTCGCTTCTTTTCTCAGGCGTTCCACGCCGTTCGGTGGCCGGTCTGCCCATGCACTGAACCTCTTCCACAGCGAAAGAAAGACCTCCCGCACTGCGCACTGCAATGCGGAAGGTCTTTTTTCTTTTTCGATGATTCAGCGCCGAAATCAGGCCAGCAGAAAGCCGATCAGCGCCACGATGGCACACAGCACGGCGGTGATGGGCGGGGCCCAGCGGATGATCTTTTCTGCGATCACGTCCCGGGGGTCCATCTCCTCGTCCTCGTATTCCTCGTACTCCTCCTCGTAGCCGTTCTCGTCCTCATAGGCATCCTGTTCATGGAAGCCCAGACGGGAAGCAGCATAGCGGCCGCGGCCCCGGCCATCGGCCAGGGTCATGTCCGAGTCATCCTCTTCGTCGGGATGCAGCGGAGGCACATCGTAGCTGGGGTCCGGCTGGTTGCGCAGCGGGGGCACCGCGCGGGTGGGCTCCTCCGGGGGAACCGGGGGTACCATGCGGGTGGGCTGCTGGTCCGCCGCAGGATGCGGGGCGGTCTGCGCCGCCTGCAGCATGCTGGACAGGGTGTTCTGCAGCAGGATGCGGTCGGAGCCGCACTCGCTGCACCACACGCCGCTTTCCTCACGGGGATGGAAGGCACCGCAGGCGCAGTACCAGCCCTGATCCAGCACCTGGGGCACAAACTGCAGCCCCTCCTTGCCGGTGCGCTCGCTCAGCTTCTGGGCCAGGTCCTCCGGCAGCTTTTTCGGCGCAGGCAGGCGGGTGCGCACATAACCGGTCAGATCCAGAGCGGTACCGTCGGCCAGGTAGGCCTCGAGCAGGTCCACTTCAACACTGCCCACGGGAGCCTGACTGATGTAAACCGCATCGTCCGAGCCGAAAATCTGGCCATTGGCGGCGTTCAGGCCCTGGTATTCAAACCGGTCCTGGCAGACCACGGTGCCGGTGCGGTCCTTGCACTTGAACTCCACCAGCAGGCCGGTGACCGGCTGGCTGGAAATGTTTTTGAAGGACAGGCAAACCGCGATGTCGCCGCTCTGGTCACCCTTCAGCAGCTCCACCTTCACGAACTGAATGGGGCTGCCCTTGGTGTAATAGTTGGCGCGGGATTGGGCCAAAAGGTCGAAATTCTCTTCCATAAGAGCGTTACTCCTTTCCTGTTACAGGGAGCCCTCGGGCTTTTCGCCCTGGTCCGGCTGCTCCGGCAGAGGCTCGGCAGTCTCCGCAGGTTCAGCGGGCTGGGCAGGTTCGGCGGGCTGTGCAGGCTCAGCAGCCTGGGCGGGCTCTGCGGGCTGCGCAGGCTCGGCGGGTGCTGCCGCCGGTGCGGACTGCTCGGCCTCGGGCAGGGTGCCGCCCTCCATCAGGGTCTTGAACTCCTCGCCGGACAGCTTCTCCCGTTTGATCAGCTCGGCGGCCACCACATGCAGCTTATCCATGTTGTCGCTCAGGATGCGGCGGGCTCTCTCGTAGGCTTCGTCCACGATGTCCCGGATCTCGCTGTCGATCTCGGCAGCGATAGAATCGGAATAGCCCTTGCCCTGGCTGAAATCACGGCCCAGGAAGGTCTCCTCCGGGTCGGAACCGTACACCACAGGGCCCAGCCGCTCGGAGAAGCCGTAGCGGGTAACCATGCTGCGGGCGGTCTGGGTGGCGCGCTCCAGGTCGTTGGACGCGCCGGTGGAGATATCATCCAGCACCAGGCTCTCGGCCACGCGGCCGCCCAGCAGGCTCACGATGCGCTCCTGCATAGCGGTCTTGGTCACGTAGCTGGCGTCCTTGTCGGGCAGGTACATGGTGTAGCCGCCCGCCTGGCCGCGGGGAATGATGCTGATCTGATGCACCGGGTCGTTGGTGGGGCAGAACCAGCTGGTGATGGCGTGGCCTGCCTCGTGGTATGCGGTGAGCTTCTTCTCCTTCTCGGTGACCACACGGCTCTTCTTCTCGGGGCCGGCCACCACCTTGATGGAGGCTTCCTCAATTTCCTTTTCCGTGATGGCCTTCTTGCCCCGGCGGGCAGCCAGCAGGGCCGCCTCGTTCACCAGGTTCTCCAGGTCCGCACCGGCGAAACCGGCGGTGGACTGAGCAATGGTCTTCAGGTTCACATCCGGAGCCAGAGGCTTCTTGCGGGTGTGTACCTTCAGAATCTCCTCACGGCCCTTCACGTCCGGCAGGCCCACATAGACCTGACGGTCGAACCGGCCGGGGCGCAGCAGCGCGTGGTCCAGGATGTCGGCACGGTTGGTGGCCGCGATGACGATAACGCCCTCGTTTGCACCGAAGCCGTCCATCTCCACCAGCATCTGGTTCAGGGTCTGCTCGCGCTCGTCATGACCGCCGCCCAGACCGGTGCCGCGCTGGCGGCCCACCGCGTCGATCTCATCGATGAAGATGATGCTGGGCGCGGTCTTCTTGGCCTTGTCGAACAGATCGCGCACGCGGGAGGCGCCCACGCCCACATACATCTCCACGAAATCGGAGCCGGAGATGGAGTAGAAGGGCACGCCCGCCTCGCCTGCGCAGGCACGGGCCAGCAGAGTCTTACCGGTACCCGGAGGGCCCACCAGCAGCACGCCGTGGGGGATGCGGGCGCCCAGGCTGTTGAACTGGCTGGGGTTTTTGAGGAACTGCACGATCTCTTCCAGCTCGGCCTTTTCCTCATCCGCACCGGCCACATCGGCAAAGGTGGTCTTGCGCTTGTCGTCGTTCTGGTCCTTCACCTTGGCACGGCCCACATTCATGATGTTGCCGCCCTGGTTGCCCTTGAACATCACGTAGAAAATGAAGATCATGCTGCCCACCATGACCACCATCATCATGATGTCCCAGATGGGCACACTGCTCTTCACCGGGGTGTAATCCTGATACATGGGGGCGTCCGGATGGGCCTCGTTGTAGGCCTGGACGTAGGGCTGCACCTCTTCGTAGAAAATGCTGAAATAGGGCACGCGGTATTCCACCTGCCAGATGCCCTCGCCGCTGGGCAGCTGATCCACGGTCTCCTTGGCATCGGTGGTGCTCTGGCTCTGGCTGCGGATCAGATCAAACATGCCGCCCTGGGCCAGCTGGCCGCGGGTGGCTGGCTGCTTGCCGGTATCCACCGCGTTGGAGGGCAGCTCCACGTCGCCCTCCACCAGCGCCAGCTTGATGTCGCCGGTGTTCAGGTCCATCTCGAAACCGACCACCTGCTGGGACTGGAAGTAGCTGAGCACCCGGGAGTAGCTCATGGTGGTGGTGGAGGTGTTCATCAGGCTCCACAGATTCAGAGCCAACACGCTCAGCGCCAGCAGCACGACGATGATCATGCCGTTGAATTTTGGTTTACGCTGCAAAGACTTCATCTCCTATTCCGCACGGGAGCCCGGCCGCGGTTCGGCCGTTGCTTCGCGCTCCCGTGCGCATGTTATTTGGTGTACACTTCGGGCTTCAGAATGCCCACGTAGGGCAGGTTGCGATACTTTTCGTCGTAGTCCAGGCCATAGCCCACCACGAACTCGTCCGGCACTTCGTAGCCCACATAGTCCGCCTGCAGGTCAACCTTGCGGCGGCTGGGCTTATCCAGCAGGGTGGCAATGCGGATGCTGGCGGGGTTGCGGCCCTGCAGCAGACCCTTCAGATAGCTCAGGGTCATGCCGGAGTCCAGAATGTCCTCCACAATCAGGATGTCCTTGCCGGACAGGTCCTGATCCAGGTCCTTCACGATCTTCACCACGCCGCTGGTCTTCACGCCGCTGCCGTAAGAGGAAACGACCATGAAGTCGATGGCGCAGGGCAGATCGATGCAGCGCATCAGGTCGGCCAGGTAGACCACCGCGCCCTTCAGCACGGTAACCAGCAGCAGGTTCTTGCCCTGGTAATCCTTGGTGATCTGGGCGCCCATCTCGGCGCACTTGGCCTTCAGCTGCTCTTCGGTGAGTAATACCTGCAGGATATCGTTGCTCTGACTCATTGTTATTCACTGCTCCTTGTCGGTTGGTTCCAGCGGGCGGATCACCAGGATGCGGCTGGTGGCATTTGTGGGGGCATACCCCTGGGCCACGCCGCCGCCCCACAGCCAGACCACCTGACTGCCCTGGGCCAGAAGGGGCGCCAGCGCACGCTGTGCACCGGGTGTTCCCGCCTCGTTGAAGTATTTTTTCAGGCTTTTGCTCCCACTGCGCCCCTCCGGCTGGAACCGATCGCCCGGCTGGCGGGTACGCAGAGACAAACTACTCCTTATTCTATCATAATCCACACAATTGGTTAAGCCTTTTTTCCGGCCCCTGGCAAATTTTTTGATTTGTTCACATTCTTCGCCTTCCGCCAGCTCCAGCCGCAGCCGGTAGCCGCCGGGCAGCCGGTATTCCCCCGGCTCGGCGGGCTGTGGGGGGGCGGGCTGCTCTTCGGTGCCTTGCGCCCAGCGCAGCACCCCGGCGCACCGCTCAACGCGCACGCCGCCGGCCAGCTGGGCCGCACGGCTGCTGCCCGCGATCAGTGCCTCCAGCTTGGGCAGGTCCGCCTGGCGCAGGGTGGTTTTTTCCTCCACCAGGCAGCGCAGCGCCTCAGCCCGGAGCACCGGGTCCGCCTTTTGCAGCACCGAAACGCTCCAGCCGTCGCCGCAGCGGGCCGTTTGCAGCAAGTGTTCCCCCTGGCGGCGAAAATATTGCAGCCAGCCCTGGGCCCGGCGGCAATATTCCCCCAGTGCCCGCTGGGCCTCCGGGTTGATCTGCTCCAGCTGGGGCAGCACCTGATTGCGCAGCCGGTTGCGGGCGTATTCGTCGCTGGCGTTTGTCTCGTCCAGCACGAAGGGGGTGCCGGTGGCCCGGCAATAGGCCTCGGTTGCCTGGCGGGGCAGCTCCAGCAGCGGCCGGATGAAGGGTCCCCGCACCGGCGGAATGCCCGCCGCCCCCGCCAGCCCGGTGCCCCGGGCCAGCCGGAACAGCAGCGTTTCCGCCTGATCGGTGAGGGTGTGGGCGGTGGCGATCTTCACCGCCGGGTCTTTTCCCGTCAGCTGTTCAAAGAAATCATAGCGTAGCTGCCTTGCCCATTCCTCACTGCGCCGTTCGGTCTGCCGCTCGGCCCGGTGGCAGTGCAGCGGCACGCCCTCTTTTGCACAGAATTCCGCCACAAAGGCCTCGTCCGCGTCTGCCGCGTCCCGCAGTCCGTGGTTCACGTGAGCCGCCTCCAGCGTGATGCCCAGCTCCCGGCCCCGACGCAGGAAAAAGCGCAGAAGCGCCATGGAATCCGCCCCGCCGGACACCGCCGCGATCACCCGGTCGCCGGGCTGCAGCAGATTCAGACTGCGGATGCTCTCCAGCACCTGCTCCTCAAAGGCCTGCGGCTCCGTATACTCATCCCGCATGGTTGTAATCCACGTTCACAAAGCGGGTGTGCGCGCCGTCCCAGCCCAGGTCCACCTTGCCGGTCTCGCCGTGACGGTTCTTGGCAATGATGCACTCGGCGGTGCTGGAATCGCTCTCCTCCAGGCTCTCGCCGCTCATGGAGGTGTAGTAGCCCTCGCGGTACAAAAACAGCACGATGTCGGCGTCCTGCTCGATGGAGCCGGAGTCACGCAGGTCGGACAGCTGGGGCCGGTGGTCGGACCGGCCGCTGCTCTTTTCCGCCGCACGGGACAGCTGGGACAGGGCTATGACCGGCACGTTCAGCTCCTTCGCCATGATCTTCAGGTTTCGGGTGATGTCACTGATCTCCTGCACACGGTTCTCGGTGCGCTTGCCGCTGGTCATCAGCTGTAAGTAGTCGATGACCACCAGGCCGATGGGGGTCTTCTCCGGGTCCTGGTTGATCTTGCGGATCTTGGCCTTCACCTCGGGGATGGTGATGCCGGAGGTGTCGTCCATGAAGATGGGCACATCGTGCAGCACGTCCATGGCATGGGCCAGGTCGTCCCAGTCGTTGCCGCTCAGCGCGCCGGAGCGGAAGGAGTGGCTGTCCACACCGGCCTCGGCGGAGAGGATACGGTTGGTCAGCTGCTCCTTACTCATTTCCAGGCTGAAGATGGCCACCGGGATGTGGCTCTTTTTTGCCACGTTGGTGGCGATGTTCAGCGCAAAGCTAGTCTTGCCCATACCGGGGCGGGCGGCCAGGATGATCAGGTCGGACCGGCCCAGACCGGTGAGGATGGAATCCAGATAGGTAAAGCCGGTGGGGATACCGGCGTATTTGTCCTTGTTGGGGCCCGCGATCTTCTGCAGGGTGGCCATGGTCTCCAGGAACGCGTCGGACAGTTTGGTCAGCTCCTCCCGCTTCTGGTTGGAGCGGATGTCGGTCAGGCGCTGCTCCACGCTCTCCAGCAGCATATCTGCGTCCGGCTGGGCGCTGGACTGCTTGAGAATGTTCTGGGCCAGCTGCATCACCTGGCGGGTGAGGTATTTCTCCTCCACGATGCGAGCATAGGCGGAGAAGTTGCTGATGGAGGGCACCACCTCACCTAGACGGGCAATGTAGACCTTGGCGGCCTCCATGCTCTCGAACACGCCGGTGGAGGCCACCGCGTCGATCAGGGTCACCGCGTCCAGCTGCTCGGTGCCGGAATACAGCTCCACCATCTGGCTGAAGATCTCGGCATTCTGGCGGGAGTAGAACATCTCCGGCTTGAGGGTATTGATCAGCGCGGGCATCACCCGCTCGCTGTCCAGCAGGGCAGCGCCCAGCACCGACTGCTCCGCCTCCATATTATACGGCTCGGCCAGGTTCATGCTGTCCAGCTCAAAATTTGTATCCTGCATCAGGCATCGTTCCCTTTCGCTACGGTTGGTTTTTCAGGCAGGCTTTTGCAACTTTTTGCCGCCGCCTGCCTTTCAGCAAGCAGCGCCCAGCGGGCGCAGCCTTCGGGGCCATTCTTCCCCATGGCCGCCCCACTGGGCGCAGCAGTTCCGCTTTTTACTGCTCCTCGACCTTTACCTTAAAGGTGCTGGTCACGCCGGGGTGCAGCTTCACGGTGGCGTTGGTGGTGCCGAACTCCTTGATGTCCCGCTCCAGCTCCACCTTGCGCTTGTCGATCTCGGTGCCCACCATCTGGCTCAGGTGCTGGGCCACCTCCTTGGAGGTGATCTTACCGAACAGACGGCCGCCGTTGCCCTTGCTCTTGATCACAACGGTCTTGTCCTTGATGGTGGCGGCCAGCTGCTGGGCAGCGGCCAGAGCCTCGGCAGCGTGATGCTCCTTGGCCTCGTTCTTGGTGCGCACCAGGTTCAGTGCGCTGGCGTCCGCCTCGGCGGCCAGGCCCCGGGGGAACAGGAAGTTGCGGGCGTAGCCGTCCGACACTTCGTGGATCTCGTCCTTTTTGCCGATGTTCTTCACATCCTGCTTCAGAATGACCTTCATTGGTATCTCTCTCCTTATGTGCGCGGTGCCTGCTTACAAGCGCCGCGTATTTTGGCCGGCCGCGGGGGCCGGGTTTATCGTTTTTTGCCGGAGCGTGCCTCTTCCTCGGCCTGCTCCTGCCGGTAGCGGGCAATGGCCTGACGGATGCGCTTTTCCGCCTCGTCGATGGTGGTATCCTTCAGCTGCGCGCCCGCCATGGTCAGATGACCGCCGCCGCCCAGCTGCTCCATGATGACCTGCACGTTCACGGCGCCCATGCTGCGGGCCGAGATGTTCACCCCGCTGCCCTGCTGCACCGCCACGAAGCTTGCTCCCACCCCCTGGATGGTGAGCAGGTCGTTGGCCGCCTGGGGCACTGCCACCGCCATATCCGGCGGCAGCTCGCCGGAGACCGACACCGCACAGCCCATATAGATATCGGCGTTTTCCACCAGATTGGACTTGGCGGTGTATTCCTGCAGGCTGGAATTGAACAGCAGCTTCACCCGCTCGGTCATGGCGCCCATGCGGCGCAGATAGGCCGCCGCCTCAAAGGTGCGCACGCCGGTGTGAATGCCGAAGTTGCGGGTATCCAGCATGATGCCGGCCAGCAGGGCCTCCGCCTCCAGAGAGGTGGGGCGGAACTGCTGCCCCTCCACGTACTGCAGCAGCTCACTCACCAGCTCACAGGTGGAGGAGGCATAGGGTTCATGGAAGAACAGCACCGCGTTGTCGATGTGTCCCACCGCCTTGCGGTGATGGTCAATCACCGCCACCTGACGGCATTTGCGGTACACATCGCCGCTTTCCAGCAGACCCTTGATGTGGGTGTCCACCACCAAAAGCAGGGTATTGTCGGTCATGCCGTCCAGCGCCACCTCCGGCGAGATGAAGTCCTCGCCCAGGCCCGCGGCCTGGAATTCCTCCAGCACGCTCTGGGCCAGCGTGGCCTCTCGCCGCACCACAATGGCGGCGGGGGCGTCCAGCCCTTTGCAGATGCGCAGCACACCGATGGCCGCACCCACGCAGTCCAGGTCGCTCATCCGGTGACCCATGATGAGCACGCTGTCCGCCTGGCGGATCAGATCGCACAGAGCCTTGGCCACGATGCGGCTCTTGACCCGGCTGCGCTTTTCCACACTGCGGGACACGCCGCCGTAGAAGGCAAAGCCCTCGGGGGTTTTCACCGCCGCCTGGTCGCCGCCCCGGCCCAGGGCCATGTCCAGCGACTGACGGGCCATCTCCTCGCACTGGCGCAGAGTGTCGCCGCCCCGGCCCACGCCGATGGACAGTGTCACGTTCACCTCGCCCTCCAGGGCGCGGATCTTGTCCAGCACATCGAATTTTGCCGCCACCATTTCCTTCATGTGGCGTTCCTCCACCACCGCTATGTAGCGGGCGTTGCTCACCCGCTGCAGAAAACCGGTGGTGCGGCCGATGTAGGTTTCCAGCACCCGGTTGATGCCTTCCAGCACCCGGGCCTTCTCCGAGTCCTTAAGCTCGGCCAGCTGCTCGGCGTAGGCGTCGATCTCGATGATCATATACGCCGGACGGGTGGCTTCGTATTCCGCCGCCCGCTGGCGCAGATCGGTCTCGTCCACCAGGTACAGCACGGTAAGTGCCTCCCGCCCGGCGGTGGCCGACGCAAAGATATTGTATTTGCGGCCCTCGTGCTCCAGCACCTGGCCCGCGGGCTCGCCGCACTGATGCAGGTCCAGCCCGCAGAGCACCTTGCCCACCGGAGCAAGCAGGCGGTCCTCGTCCGCCAGAATGCGCTGGCGGAAGGGGGTGTTGTACCACACCAGGGTCTTGCCGCTGAGCAGCGCCACCGGCAGCGCCAGCGCGCCCAGGCTCAGCTGGGCCTGGCTGTTTTCAAAGCTCTCGCACTGCAGCACCCGGGCAAACCCACGGCGCATCCGCCGTGCCAGCAGCAGAACAGCCAGCGCCACCAGGGCCGCCAGAGGGATCAGCACCCAGAGCAGCCGCGGCTCCAGCAGGCCCACCAGAATGGCCAGCAGCGCACTCAGCACCACCATCCCTCCGGCGAATACCTCCAGTGTGAAACGGGGTTTCAGATCCATGGCCCAACAGCCTCCTTTGCGTTTGGGGTCAGACCTCCATGAGGATGGGCAGGATCATGGGGCTGCGCTTGGTCTTGCGGTAGATGTAGGACGATAGAGCCTCCCGCACGCGGGTCTTCACGCTGTTCCAGTCCCGCACATTCTCGGCGGCACACTTCTCAAAGCACTGGGTCACCAGACGGCGTGCCTCATCCATCAGCTGCTCACTCTCGCGCACATACACGAAGCCGCGGGAGACCAGATCCGGCCCAGCCATCACCTGGCCGGTGCGGGAGTTGACGGTGGCCACCACGATCACCAGACCGTCCTCAGACAGATGACGGCGATCCCGCAGGACCACGTTGCCCACGTCGCCCACGCCCAGACCGTCCACCATCACGGCGCCCGCAGGCACCGGCTCACCGGTGGAAAGACCGTCGGCCGAGAGGATGATGTCCTGGCCGATCTCGGCGATGTGGATGTTCTTCGGGGGGATGCCCAGCTTCTCGGCGGTGATGGCATGCTTTTTCAGCTGCTTGTACTCGCCGTGCACCGGCAGGAAGTACTTGGGCGCCGCCAGCGTGAGCATCAGCTTCTGCTCCTCCTGGCAGGCGTGGCCGGACACATGCACGTCGTACATGGATTCATAAATGACCTCCGCGCCCAGCAGCAGCAGACCGTTCACCACCTTGGTGACCATCTTTTCATTGCCGGGGATGGGGGTGGCGGAGATGATGATGAAGTCGCCGGGGCCCACACGCACGTTGCGGTGGCTGGCGCTTGCCATGCGGGACAGAGCGCTCAGCGGCTCGCCCTGGCTGCCGGTGGTGATCAGCACGATCTGCTCCGGCGGATATTTGTTGATCTGCTCCAGGTCGATGAGCACGCCCTCCGGCGCATGCAGGTAGCCCAGCTCCAGGGCCATCTGGGTATTGTTGGCCATGCTCCGGCCGGACACCGCCACCTTGCGGCCGTTTTCCACCGCCAGGTCGATGATCTGCTGCACCCGGTAGATGTTGGATGCGAAGGTTGCAATGATGATGCGCTGTTTGTCCGCCCGGCGGAACAGGTTGGCAAAGCTGTCGGCCACCTTGTGCTCGGTGGCGGTAAAGCCCGGCCGCTCGGCGTTGGTGGAGTCGCTCAGCAGGGCCAGCACGCCCTTCTTGCCGTATTCCGCAATGGTCACCAGGTCGGTGGGCCCGGCAGACAGCGGGGTGTAGTCGATCTTGAAGTCGCCGGTCTGGATGATCACGCCCGCCGGGCAGTCGATGGCCAGGGCCACCGCGTCCGGAATGGAGTGGTTCACATGGATGGGCTCGATGGTAAAGCAGCCCAGCTTGAACTTGTGGCGGGGATGGATCTCCACCAGCTTGGTGCGGCCCAGCAGATTGTGCTCTTCCAGCTTGTTCTTGATCAGGCCGATGGTCAGCTTGGTGGCGTAGATGGGCAGATTCACCTGCTTGAGCAGGTAGGGCAGCGCGCCGATGTGGTCCTCGTGGCCGTGGGTGATGACCACGCCCTTGATCTTATCCTTGTTCTGCACCACATAGGTGAAGTCCGGGATGACCAGGTCGATGCCGAACATGTCGCTGTCCGGGAAGACCAGGCCGCAGTCCACGATCAGCATATCGCCCTGGCATTCATACAGGGTGATGTTCTTGCCCACTTCGCCCAGGCCGCCCAGGGGAATGATGTGCACCGGCACAGCCTCTTCCTGCTTGGCGTGGTTCTTGGCAGCGGGCTTGCGGCCCCGGGAATAGAAGGGGCGGCGGCGCTGGGCGGGCTGCTGCGCGCCCGCGTTCTCGGCCTTGGGCGCGGCCGGCTTATGGGCAGCGCGCGGTTTTTTGGGTTCTTTTTCCTTTGCGTTTTTCTGTTGAGTCATAGATCTCCTCCGTAAAATTGCGTACGCCGGAAAAACCCGTTTTTCGTTCCGATGCAAAAACGGCCGGGCGCACGATTGATTCAGTTTGAAAATGCTTGTGGTGTTGGGCACGACGGGTCCATTTGTTCAATGCGACCGGGCCCCGGACGGATCACGCACACAGAGCGGCGGCGACGGGCCGCTGCTCGGCCAAGGCTGGCAAACTTCTCCAACCTAAAGTTAGTTTTATTATACCCTCTTTGTATGCTTTCTGTCAACAAAGTGCCCGGAGCGGGGCAAAATAATCCGGGGTGGGGTCTTTGTTCAGTATAGGCGGGCCCGGGTCCGCTTACACTTGCCGCCAACGGACAAACCCGGTATAATAATGCCATTGGGCGTCGACCGGCTGTTTGCGCCCGGAACAGAACGCCCGCCTTTCCGCGGGCAGGAGGACAGCAATGAAACAGATCGAGATTTTTACCGACGGCGCCTGCAGCGGCAACCCCGGCCCCGGCGGCTGGGGCGCGGTGCTGCGCTATAAACAGTTTGAAAAGGAGCTTTCCGGCGGCGAGGCCGAGACCACCAACAACCGGATGGAGCTCACCGCCTTTATCCGGGCGCTGGAACAGCTGAAGGAGCCCTGCGAAATCACCCTGTGCAGCGATTCCAAATACGTGATCGACGGGCTGGAAAAGGGCTGGGCCAAGGGCTGGCGGGCCCGGGGCTGGAAAAAGAGCGACAAATCCCCCGCCCTCAACCCGGACCTGTGGGGCCGTCTTCTGGACCTGTGCGAGGGGCATGTGATCCACTACAAATGGATCAAGGGCCACGCCGGCCACCCGGAGAACGAGCGCTGTGACCGGCTGGCGGTGGAGCAGAGCAAAAAGTACGGCGGCCGCCAGGCCTGACGACTATTCCGAGCATAATAAGGAGCAACGATTATGAGCGATATTTTATTCCCCGGCAACGATTTTTCCACCTTTGAGAAGCAGGACAAGGTGCTGGTGGGCGTGTCCGGCGGTGTGGATTCCGCGGTGTGCGTGCACATTCTGCGGGAGCAGGGCTTTGCGGTGACCGGCGCGGTGATCCGCTTCTCCCCCGCCCACGACAAAGCGGTGGAGGAGGCCCGCAAGGCAGCCGCTGCCCTGGGTATTCCGCTGGAGATCATCGAGGCGGGCGAGGAGTTCGAGCGCCAGGTGGTGGAGCCCTTCTGCCAGGCCTACTGCGCCGGACGTACCCCCAACCCCTGCGTGCTGTGCAACCCCACCGTAAAGCTCAAGCTGCTGGCCGCCCGTGCCGATGAGCTGGGCATCCCCTTCATCGCCACCGGCCACTACGCCCGGGTGGAGCAGACCGCCGCCGGGCAGTACCACATTGCCCAGCCCGCCAGCGTGGCCCGGGACCAGAGCTACATGCTCTACCGCCTGGGGCAGGACATTCTGTCCCGCCTGTGCCTGCCGCTGGGTGAGTTTGAAAAGGAGGACATCCGCCAGATCGCTCGCGACCTGGGTCTGCCCTGTGCCGACAGCCCGGACAGCATGGAGATCTGCTTCATTCCGGACGGCGACTACGCCGCCTTCATCCGGGGCCGGGGTCTGGAGGATAAGCCCGGCCGCTTCATCGCGCCGGACGGGAAGGACCTGGGCCCCCACAAGGGCGTAATGCACTACACCCTGGGCCAGCGCAAGGGCCTGGGCCTGGCACTGGGCAAGCCCGCCTTCGTGAAGGCCATCCGGGAAAACGGCGATGTGGAGCTGGGCTGGGCCGGTGAGGAGTTCTTCTCCGGCATGACCCTGCGGGACGTGTGCTGCGCCGCCGGGGGCGAACTGCCCGCCGGGGATTATCTGGTGAAGATCCGCAGCGCCGCGAAGCCCGTGCCCTGCCACTACGACGGCAAGGGCCTGGTACGTTTTGAAGAGCCTGCCCGCGCCCCCGCCCCCGGCCAGAGCGCCGTGTTCTACGGCGGCGGCCTGGTACTGGGCGGCGGCTTCATCGACCAGATTCTGGACTGATTTTTCTTGCGAACAAAAAAACAGCAGCCCCCTGCCGTGCAGGGGGCTGCTGTTT